>NZ_JBMOXB010000015.1:0-136007 GCF_049316305.1 Sphingobacterium sp. HJSM2_6 | reverse complement strand
GCGGTCTGGACGGGACTCGAACCCGCGACCCCATGCGTGACAGGCATGTATTCTAACCAGCTGAACTACCAGACCAATTTGTTATTCTTGATGCGTTATACTAAAATAACCTAAACTTTTAAAGAACATGTGAAGTATTAAACTTCGATGTTGCGGTCTGGACGGGACTCGAACCCGCGACCCCATGCGTGACAGGCATGTATTCTAACCAGCTGAACTACCAGACCCTTGCGTAATCTTAAAATTTCTACGTTCAAGATCTAAATCTATTCTGTGAAATTTATTTTGCGATGCAAATATTTTTAAGATCGATTCCCTTCTTTTTAGAAGGTGTGCAAATATAGTGTTTATTTCTAGAACTGCTAATAAAATTTTAAAAAATCTTAGTTTACAGCTCCCTCTTTCATTTTTTCTGCATTCTCAGCAAATTGTAATGCATCGATAATGTCCTGAATATCACCATCCATAATAGCTACAAGATTGTACATCGTTAAGCCAATACGATGTTCGGTAACACGGCCTTGTGGATAATTATAGGTACGTATTTTTGCTGAACGGTCACCTGTAGAGACCATTGTTTTACGTTTCGCAGCCGTATCGCCATGTTTTTTCTGCACTTCGAGTTCGTAGAGTTTATTTCTTAACATCTCCATTGCTAGTTCTCTATTGGCAAGTTGGGAACGTTCT
Organism: Sphingobacterium sp. HJSM2_6; assembly: GCF_049316305.1. Classification (NCBI taxonomy): domain Bacteria; kingdom Pseudomonadati; phylum Bacteroidota; class Sphingobacteriia; order Sphingobacteriales; family Sphingobacteriaceae; genus Sphingobacterium; species Sphingobacterium sp. HJSM2_6. Next base: position 135,320 of record NZ_JBMOXB010000015.1, on the reverse strand, counting down.
ACTTGACAAACGACAACAATACCTGAAGGCTTGTGGGTTAACTGAACCTTAGTTTCTACTTTATTTACGTTTTGTCCACCAGCACCACCTGAACGTGAAGTTTGCATTTCAATATCTCCTGGGTTGATTTCAACATCGACTTCTTCTGCCTCAGGTAATACAGCTACGGAAGCTGCTGAGGTATGAACACGACCCTGAGTTTCGGTATCTGGTACACGTTGAACCCGATGAACACCAGATTCGTATTTCAATTGTCCATAGACATCCTCACCAATTACTTTAAGAATTACTTCTTTGTATCCACCTGAAGTACCTTCGGTCACGTCCATCACTTCGTTGCGCCAACCTTTTTTCTCAAAATAACGAGTGTACATCCGGTATAAATCGCCTGCAAATAGGGCAGCCTCATCTCCACCTGTTCCACCACGAATTTCAAGGATTGCATTTTTCGCATCTTCTGGATCCTTTGGAATTAACATTAACCGAATTTCTTCTTCTTTTTCTTCGATTTGCGTATATAACAGGTCGATTTCTTCTTTCGCCATTTCTCGCAATTCTTGATCCTTTTCGTTGGATAGAATGTCTTTGTTGGTCTCCATATTGCTCACCATATTTTTGTAAATATGGTATTGATCAACAATCTTGGATAAGTCTTTATATTCCTTATTCAATTTTGCGAAACGCTTCATATCATTGATCGTATCGGGCTTGCTTAATTCAGCTTCTACTTCCTGCCAACGTTCTTTTATCGCTTGTAATTTTTCTAACATAATTTTATCTATAGCTTCATACTTCCAGATAGAATCTGGGGAACACTATTAATCGACAAAAATAGGGAATTTTAAGCGTTTATTTTTAGTTAATGAGAAGAAACTGCTTTTAACCCAACGATAGATGCTATAAGCGTGAAAATAAAGAAGATTCGCCAAAAATCTGTAGGCTCTTTAAAGATAATAATACCCATTAAAACAGTACCTACAGCACCGATTCCTGACCAAACGGCGTAAGCTGTACCTAAAGGCAAGGTTTGTGTGGCTTTGATTAATAAGCCCATACTTATCGTAACACTGACAAGAAAGCCTAAATACCATAAATACATTTCATTGCCAACACTTGTTTTGGCTTTACCTATGCAAAAAGTAAATAATACTTCAAATAAGCCTCCGAAAATTAATATAATCCAATTCATAGTTGTTTTTTTTAATTTCACAAAACTCCTTAAAATCAAAGAGAATTTTTTTAACAAATGTTAAAAAATGAAGACTTTTTAAATCGTAATAATGTTTTGAAAAGGTCAGGGTCTTATCCGAAGTATAGAAGCTTATTTTATTCCTCTAATGCGGCTTAAGGTCACTTGGGATATTCCAAGATAGGAGGCGATATAACCTAATTTTATGCGGTTAGTTAAGTCTGGCGCCTTTTTTAAAAGTTCTAAATATCGTTCATTAGACGAGTTGAACAGCCTTAACATCAATCGGGATTCAATTTTTAAGGCTTCTATTTCGGCTAGTTTTCTTCCCCAATTAGCAATTTCTAGTGATTGATCGTATAGCAATTGTAATGCTTTGATGGGAATTTGATATAATATGGAGGGTTCTAAGGTTTGAATGGATTCATAACCTTTCTCTTGGATACTGTAATTTTTTAAGGATATGAGTACATCGCTAGGAAAGGTAAAGCCTAATATCACTTCCTTATGTTCTTTATGGTAGTATATTCTAGATATTCCTTCCATTTGAAAGTAAATGAATGGAGCAGCTTTGCCAGCTTCTATCAAGATATGGTTTTTAGGCACATTGATTTGCTGTACAATGGATTCTAAAAGTTCTAATGCATCCGCAGACAGGGGATAAATGTTTAACGCGATTTCACTGAATTCCATGTTTTTAGACTTAATTGTTCGCCATCCCAAACGGCGTAACTACGATAGTTTATCCATTCTCCTAAATTGATAATCCGTACACCAGGAGCTATAGTAAGGTCGTATGGTAAATGACGATGGCCATATATGTAAAAATCACAGGCTTGTTTAGCTATTAATTCTTTTGTATAAACGTATAACCATTCTTTTTCTTCTCCTAAAAATTTTTCTTCGGCACCACTGGATAGTCGACTATGTTTAGACCATTTCCTAGCAATTCCAATTCCTAAATTTGGATGCAGTCTAGCAAAGAGCCATTGGCATAGTGAACTTCTGAATATTTTTTTTAAGAATTTATACTTCCTGTCGCCTGGTCCTAAGCCATCCCCATGGTGGATGTAAAAACTCTTGCCATCGATGGTTGTGGTCAATTCATCAGCTATGATTTTAGCGTTTAACTCCTCCTTAAAATACCCGAACATCCACATGTCATGATTTCCTTTGAAAAGTATGATTGCTACACCTAGATCGGCTAGCTCCGCTAACTTTCCTAAAAAACGAATATAACCTTTGGGAACGACCGTTTGATATTCGAACCAAAAATCGAATATATCTCCTACTAAATATAGCGCTTTTGCATCCTCTTTAATGTAGTCTAACCATGCGATGATTTCTTGTTCTCTAGACTTTGAGTGTTCATAAGGAAAGGATCCTAGATGAAAATCTGATGCAAAATAAATGTTTTTTCTATCAGCCATACGTTTCAAAACTAGCATAATTAATAGGTTTTACCAAGTGATGCGCTTTTGCCTAGTGAAATAAATCCTTAGTTTTGTTTAAACTAATTGAAATTAAATGAAGATTAAATACATGTGTCTAGGCATAATTGCCTTAGGGATTACTTCTTGTCAGCAAGAAAAAGTAATCGAATCTAAATCTGATATTACTGTGAAACCGTACCCAAACACTGCAAAAGGGCCACAAAAGGACATCTTTTTTGGCATTGAAGTCGAAGATCCATACCGATGGTTGGAGGATGATCTTTCGGAAGAAACGAAAAAATGGGTTAATGAAGAGAATGTAGTTACCCAAGATTATTTAGGTCAAATTCCTTATCGTGAACAAATTCGCCAACGATTGGAGAAATTGTGGAATTTCGAAAAGTTTTCAGCGCCATTTGTAGAAGGGGAGTATACCTATTTTTATAAAAATGATGGCTTACAAAACCAATTTGTTTTGTATCGTAAAAAAGCTGATGACACGAAAGAAGAGTTGTTTTTAGATCCTAATAAATTCTCAAGTGATGGGACTACTTCATTAGCCGGATTGTCTTTTAGTAAAGATGGTTCGTTAGCGGCTTATCAAATCTCGGAGGGTGGTTCTGATTGGACTAAAATTATCATTATTAATACAGCGGATAAATCAGTTGTTGGCGATAGCTTACAAAACGTAAAATTCAGTGGTTTGGCTTGGAAAGGTAATGAAGGTATATATTACAGTTCCTATGATAAACCGAAAGAAGGGTCTGCTTTGTCTGCAATGACGGATCAGCACAAATTGTATTTCCATAGGCTTAATACGCCACAAAGTTCGGATCAACTTGTATTCGGTGGTGCGAGTACGCCAAGAAGGTATATTGGTGCTGCATTGACTGAAGATGAGCGTTTCCTTGTTGTAACTGCAGCCAATACGACTTCTGGTAATGAGTTGTACGTTAAGGATTTGGCAGTAGAAAACAGTCCGTTTGTGACGGTAGTGAATAATATGGAAAAAAACCACAGTGTATTGGATAATGAGGGGAATACATTGATGATTTATACAGAATTAAATGCGCCAAATGGTAAAATAATCAAAACAGATTTTGCTAATCCTTTACCTGCAACTTGGACGGATTTAATTCCTGAAACTGATAATGTATTGTCTGCGAGTATGGCTGGCGGTAAAATTTTTGCCAATTACTTGAAGGATGCAACTTCCTTGGTAAAACAATTTGATCGTGCGGGTAAATTAGAGCGTGAAGTAGAATTGCCTGGAATAGGGACGGCAACTGGTTTTTCCGCCAAAAAGGAAGATCAGGAAATCTATTTCTCCTTCACCAATTATATTAATCCAGGGACGATCTATAAATACAGTTTGACTACGGGCACTTCCGAAGTCTATAAATCTTCGGGTATTCAATTTGATCCAACTCAATATGAAACTAAGCAGGTGTTTTATACCTCCAAAGATGGAACGAAAGTACCGATGATTTTAAGTTACAAGAAAGGGATCAAATTAGATGGTACTAATCCTACTTTGCTTTATGGCTATGGCGGCTTTAATATCAGCCTTTCGCCTGCATTTAGCACTAGTAATATTATATTAATGGAACAAGGTGGTGTTTTTGCTGTTGCCAATTTAAGAGGTGGTGGTGAATATGGAGAAAACTGGCATTTAGCAGGTACAAAATTGAAAAAACAGAATGTTTTTGATGATTTTATTGCTGCTGCGGAATACTTGCTGAATGAAAAATATACCTCATCTGAAAAATTGGCAATTGCAGGTGGTTCGAATGGTGGTTTATTGGTTGCTGCTTCAATGACACAAAGGCCAGAATTGTTTAAGGTAGCATTTCCAGCCGTTGGGGTATTGGATATGTTAAGATACCATAAATTCACTGCAGGGGCAGGATGGGCATATGATTATGGAACGGCTGATGATAACGCCGAGATGTTTCAGTATTTATACAAATATTCGCCTTACCATGCCTTAAAACCAGGGACTAATTATCCTGCTACAATGGTGACAACAGCTGATCACGATGATCGCGTAGTTCCAGCGCATTCTTTTAAATTTGCAGCAAGGTTACAAGAATATCATAAAGGCGATAATCCGGTGTTGATCCGAATAGAAACCAATGCTGGTCATGGCGCAGGTAAGCCTACTGCTATGGTAATCGCAGAACAAACGGATAAGTGGGCGTTTATGTTTCAAAACATGAAAGTCGCTTATAAAGAAGTTAAATAGGCTTAGCGATAAGAATAAAAAGGCGCTGGAATTATATTTCAGCGCCTTTCGTGTTTTTGATTTATTACTTTTGAATTATTCCCCTTGTTCTTGACCCCAAGTAGGAATGCCTTTTTTCATTTTATCTAAGGTCTTCTGGTAATCTACTTTGGAATCGTTATCGACTAAGGAAAGTGCTTTTTCTTGAACAGTTATGGCTTCTTTCACTTTACCAGTTTTGTAAAGTAAATTAGCATACGTGTCTAAAAACATCGGATCTTCATTGTTTTCAATGGACTTCTTTGACCAAGCTAATGCAGATTCTAAGCATTTAGGATCGTCACAATTTTCAAATATAGACCAGGCGAAATTGTTTAGCTCACTAGGGTGCACCCTGCTTGGATTGGCATTAATATATTCCTGCACGGCATTTCTAAATTCCACCCAATTTTTCTTTTGTAAGTAATAACTGGTTTTAATTTGAGCCATGTACGGGTTAATATCTAATGTTGGATATTTTTTAGATACGTTTGCATAAGTTTGATTAAGAATATCTTCATTTGAAGCTTGGATTAAAGGCCAAATCTCCGTATTAATAATAGTCACAGACAACAATTGATTAGTTATTTTTTCTTCAAGGATTTGATCAATTTTATCCTTGTTTTCTAAAATAAATGTAAATCCGCTTGATTTACTTGATTTAACGGAATGACATATTAATTGTAAATTTTCTTTGGTGAAAAGGTCTTCTTTTTTGGTGTTTTTTATGAAAACTTCCATCGCTGAAGATGCTAATTCTTGATCATAGGCTTTAATCGCTAATGAAATTATTTTTTTGGCAAGCAAGGGATCATTTGGATTCGCTTCAAATTTTTTCTTAACTGTAACGTATTGGGTTTCTGGACTTAGACCTTCTGTTGCTTTGGCAATAAAATCATCCGCTTCTCCACCTCCAACTATACGATGCACTAATTCGCCATTCGGATTGAAAATTAGGAATGTTGGATAAGCTTGAATGCTATAGTCCTTTGCAAAACGTTTTGCTTCAGCTCTCCATGATTGGATTTCTTCAGAATCTGCTGGAGTTTCATCCATTTGTATTTTTAAATTGACGAAATTCTTATTGAAAAATGTTCCAACTTTTTCTTGAGGAAAAATATTGGCAGCCATATATTTACAAGGTCCACACCAGGTGGTAAATACATCAACGAAGATATGCTTGTTTTCTGACTTAGCTTTCTCCTTAACTTTAGCCCAAGTAGTTTGGTGCTCAAATTGAATTCCTTGTTCTTGGCTAATGGCCAAAAAGGGGAAAATAAACAATAGCAATAGTAACTTTTTCATAATCAGTTCATTTGTAATTAACAATTGTCTAAAGTAGGGATATAAAATTAAACCATCAAGATTTTTTAATTCTTGATGGTTTAATTTTGTTGTTTTAACAGTGTTTAACAGTTTCCTTTTTGAGGATAATGTTAATTAATGGAAATATTTTTTCTCATTTCTTTGTTTAAGGCATCTTTATGAAGTAATAAAGATATTGTTTTTGCACGAACGTATTCTTTTGTCGCATACATATACCCTTTATAATCATTGGACACTCCCCATGAGTTTTTCACAATGTAATATTCTTTACCGTTTTGATCTTTAACCAATCCTGTTATATGCATACCGTGGTCATCAGTGGTGCTGTAATTGTCAAAAGATTCTTGTCTTTGTGCTGCAGTTGTTTTAGCTTCTGGTTTTGGACCATTAAACATATTGTCTATTTCTTCTTTGGACATCTGTTCAATGGGTTTTTCTGGAATAAAGGCAATTCCATTTTTCCAACTAAATGTTTTCTCTGATACATCAGTAGCCCAGGCAACAGTATATCCATTCACTAAAGCATGATCAATAATTGAAGTTAAATCATCAATTTTTACATTGTAAAAACTTTCAAAAGACCAGTTGTCTGGAATTAATAAGACAAATGGCTTATAGTAGGCATGTTCATCAAAAGAAGAGATCCCCACATAATCTGCAGGTTTAATCCCTATTACTTGATCGGCAAATGTTCTAGGGGTATAGGTTTTTCCTTTATAGTCAAATGAGGTTGGTGCTTGACCTAAATAGGAGTCCATCGCAGCGGTAAAGGAGGCCAACCAGTTATTGGATGGTTTTTTACTTTTTGCTACGGTTTCTGTTATCGATTGGATAATCGGCGCCATTTCGCTGAAATTATTGCGCGTTTGTCCTTCTGCTAAACCGGTGTAAACTTCGTAAGGTACTGCACCATATTTTTTGAAAATCGTCATTACATCGTGCAATTGTCCTCCATCGCCTTGGGCTTGTACACCATGTAAACGTACAAAGTTCTTCGCCTTTTCGATGTAGGTGTTTCTGGCGGTATAAATTTGGGAAATTTCAACGGGTTCTTTACCCATACGAATCATCTCTGATTCTATGAATGAATTTCCTGAATACGACCAGCAAGTTCCCGATGATCCTTGGTCTTTTACAGAAGTGTTTTTTAAATTGATAAGTTCTGTGAATTTAAAACCTTCCTTACTATTGTCACTTGCATTGCCTTTTAGAGCGTTTATTAAATTGTCTTGGGCATAAGTGCTTGAGGCAGCGAGAAATAATGCTGCAAATAAAATTTTTTTATTCCAATTCATTTGGTTCTTTATTTTGTATAAACGCACGAATATATAAAATCATCCAAGGCCTAACGAATCTTAAGCGTAAAATTATTAATATATGATATTCGTTAATAATAATAGATTATGGTTCATTTACGGCTAAGTGTAAAGCACTTCCTTTAGACTGGATTTTTATAGTCGATGCAATGGCCATCGGTTAGCATAAAAAAAGAGCTCATTAGTTTTATTAATGAGCTCTTAACAGTTATGTAAGTGATTTTTACTTAATTTTTATCGTATTCCGGTTTTTTAGGGAAAATCAATGAGGCGACAATGCTTATTGCTAATATTCCTAATATTATGATTAATGAATGCGAAGTCGTGAATCCCCAATCTTTAAGGTAGCTATGTAATAACATTTTCAATCCGATAAAAATAAGTAAGAATGCTAACCCTACTTTTAAGTAATGGAACTTGTGAATAATGTTGATTAAAAGGAAAAACATCGAGCGTAGACCTAAAATTGCAAATATGTTTGAAAAGAATACAATATATGGATCTTTCGTTACAGAAAATATGGCAGGAATGGAGTCTACTGCAAATATTAAATCTGTAAATTCAATAACAATAAGCACTAAGAATAGCGGAGTCATATATTTAACACCATTCTCTTCGTGAAAGAATTTTCCTGAATCTAATTTATGGGTTACTTTGAAATGCTTAGACATGAACTTCACAACACTGTGATTTTCTGGATCGACCTCTTCTTCTGCATTTCTGTTCAAGTACATTTTTATACCTGTGAATAGTAAAAACGCTCCGAAAACATAAAGTATCCATCCAAACTTGGTAATCAAAGCCGCACCTACGAAAATGAAGATACAACGCATGATAATAGCGCCTAAAATACCCCAAACTAATACTTTGTGGTAATATTTTTCAGGAATACCAAATGAATTAAATAATAAGACCATTACGAATATATTATCAACAGATAAGGCGTATTCAACGACATATCCTGTTAGATATTCTAAAGTAAGGTTCTTGTTATAAAGTTGTATACTGGCTGCTAAATCATTTTCATTGATAACAATGTTATGGAAATGCTTCGCTACAATTTCTTTTAGCCTAACCATATCGTGAACATTGTGCAATTCATTACCCCATTTGTAAAGAAGTAATCCAAAGAGTAGAGCGAATGCTACCCAAATTGCACTCATTATGGCGGCGACTTTTAAGGATACTGGTTTATCACTTTTTGAAAAAAGACCTAAGTCAATGGCTAACATCAGAATTATAAAAATTATAAATCCGATCATAAATAGTGCTTCGTGGCTCATGTGTTATTTTTTTCTTTCTGTTGTAAATCTTACTAATTGTTCTAAACCTGTTTTGTATTCCGAACCCCCCGGAATATCCTTTAATATGTCAAATGCTTCTTGCTGATAATGAAGCATTTTTTCTGTTGCATAATCTAAACCACCATTTGATTTCACGAAGTTGATTACTTCAGTGACTTTAGTTGGATCGTCATTGTGATTTTTTACATAGTTAATGATTTTACGCTTCTCAGCTTTGTTTACGACCGATAATGCATAAATCAATGGAAGTGTCATCTTTTTTTCTTTAATGTCATTCCCAACCGGTTTACCCACATCATCTAAACCAAAATCAAATAAATCATCTTTAATTTGAAATGCAATTCCGACCTTTTCGCCAAAAAGGTGGAGTTTTTCTATTGTTTTTTCATCGGCACCAGCGGAAGATGCTCCACATGCGCAACAAGATGCGATTAAAGATGCTGTTTTTTTTCGAATTATCTCATAATAAATTGATTCTTCTATGTCCAAGTGCCTTGCTTTTTCAATTTGCAATAGCTCTCCTTCGGACATTTGTTCTACAGCTTCTGAAACAATTTTTAATTGGTTAAATTCTTTGTGTTTTACAGAAAGTAATAATCCTTTGGACAACAAGAAATCTCCAACTAAAACGGCGACCTTATTTTTCCATAATGCATTTATAGAAAAGAACCCTCTTCGTTCATTTGCATTATCGACTACATCATCATGTACCAATGAGGCCGTATGGAGCAATTCGACTAATGAAGCCCCATGATAGGTTGCTTCAGTAATGCCTCCACATAGCCCTGCTGAGAAGAAAACAAACATCGGACGCATCTGTTTTCCTTTTTGTTTAATTATATATCTCGTGATATGATCCAATAAAGGCACAGAACTTTGCATAGAAGCTTTGAACGTTTTTTCAAAGTTTTTGAGATGTTCTTTTATAGGAAGTTGTATTTCGTTTAATGTTAACATGAAAGTGGATTAAACCATCAGTACGTTCTGAAAATTGACTATAAAAATAGTAAATTTATGCTTGCGTAGCTAAGGTAATTTCTAGCTCTTTGTACCATTCTTCTCCATATTCTCGAATTAATGGATCTTTCAAGAATTGGTATACGGGTATTTTAAGTTCTTGTCCAAATGTACAAGCGTCTTTACAAATATGCCAACGATCGTAATGAAGTACATGAAATTCTGGATAGTGTGTTGCTCTGATGGGATATAGATGACAAGAGATGGGCTTTTTCCAGGATACATCGCCCATTTCATAAGCTTTTTCAATACCACATTTAGTGATGCCATTTTCCCAGGTTACGTATGCACATTCCTTGTTTCCATCAACACATGTGGTCGTTAAATCGCCATCTCCATCAATGACATACTTACCTTGTTGCTCAATGGCCTGGATGCCTTTTTCGGTAAGATAGGGTTTAACTTTTGGATAAATTTCCTCTAATATTTTTGTTTCAGCTTCCGTAAGTGGAGCTCCTGCATCTCCCTCGATACAACAGATCCCTTTACATTTACTTAAATTGCAAACGAAATCATTTTTTACGATATCCTCATGGACTAATACATTTCCAACTTCTATCATTTTTATTTTGAATAACTTACACGCGTACCTAAAGGATATTTTAATCCATCGGCACTTACTAAATCCATGGTTATTGAACCAATTAATATATCCACTTGTGCTTTGACAGGGATTCTATTTCCATCATTGGTGACCCAAAGATACAAACGACTATTCTTTTTAAAAATTCTTCCAGGAGATATTTCTGGACTCAACTTAATACATTCTAATTCTCCTAAAACAGATTTAACCTTTTCAACACCAATATACTCTACCCCTAACTGAGCAATTTCGTCATTTAGAAAATAGGATATTTTAAATTTATCACCTGATTTTAGGGTTGAAAAATCTAAATTTCTAGAAAAATAATATGCCGATACTAGGTCAAATGTTTGTTCTGTCGGGCTTTTAAATGTTCCTTTTTTACCCTTGACTTGTTTTATTTTATGCTCAAATGTGGCATATTCAACTCGTCGGTAATTGTTTTCCTTGATATTCTCTGTGTATAAATAAGGAAGAAAATTTTCTTTATTTATATAAGAGTCGTATTGGTTTTTGACAGTGTAAAATTTGGAAAAGGCTCCTGAAGTTTGACCAAAAGCAGATAAATGCATGACTTCTTTAGTGCCAAAATCATATTTTGAATCATGAACCGATAATGTACCTAATGCTGCTGAAATAAACCCATACCTTAATTTATATTTTAAGGTTTCGCCAGTTTTAAAGGTAGGTTCTTTTAGATACGGTAATGTTTGAGCAAAGATATTTGCAGTTGTCAACAAAAGCAATAATCCAATAGTAATGATTCTTCTCATAATATGATGACCTTGATTAGCACAAAAGTTTAAGTTTTACGTTTGAATACAGGAACTGTTGAACAGGGTTCACCGTACATAACACTCTTAGCAACCTTATATAAGTTTGCTGTGAACGTGACAAAAGCCGATTCAGGTATATCAATATCTCCACAACCTTTAACGACTACTCGTTGATCTTGAAATAGGGAATAATCTATGTTGTTCAAATTCTGCTCAAAAAGCATATTTCTAACGGTCTCTTCATTCCCAAAATGAATGGATAGGGCATAATCAGAAATTTTTGTAGTTAACAGCATATACGCCCAGGTAGGTACTATCGCATCTGCAGAACATATGATTCCAACATGCTGTTGCGAATATTGAGACCAATCATGTTCCTTAATAAATGCACGGAAGTCTTTTTCTTTCAATATAAGACCATGAAAAAGATTCTCTTTAATATCGTATATACGAATGGCTGCGGTGGGAGCATGGTTGGCCAAATCAATGGTCATTAATCCACTTTCTGCAACTTTGTTTATGATATTTTCTTGAATTTCCATTTTAGTAAAAATAAAAAAAGCTGGGTAATTAAAATTACCCAGCCGTAAATTTAACTATTATATATTAATAGAATTTAATACGATTGTCAACAATTTTGGCATTGTCTTGCAATGCTTTGAAAATGTAATTCGATGATCGTTGTGTTTTCGATGCTGTAATTTGTTTTTGTTGTGTATTTAACTCCTCACCAGCTAATGCTTTTGGATTAACAAAACCAACCACTTGTACGGCATAAACACCTTGCTTGCCTTCAATAGCTTTCGAAGGTTTGTTTGGTTGAATACCAAATACAGTTCCAATAACCGCATGTTCTTCAGCGATTCCAGGGATTACAGGGTTAGCTAAAACTACATTTTCTACAGTTTGTGCGTTCTTCTCTAATTTTTGAGCTACTTGATCAATTGAATTCGCACCGTTTAAGGCATTATTCAATTTCTCTTTTAGCATACGAGCTTTAACTAATCTTTTAACTGCTGGCTCAATGATAGGTTTAACTGCCTCTAGTGGCTGAATACCTTTCGCTTGAATATTTACTACGCGAGCTACGAAGAAATTGTTAGGAGTCTCGTATACTTTGTCTGTGATATCACCTGCTTTTGCTTCAAATGCCCAGCGTACTAATTCACGAGGAACTTCTACCATACCGAATACATTATCCATAGGTACGGTGCGCTCGTTTTTTTGAATAGTTAAATTTTGTTGTTTTGCGATGTTATCAAAATTATCTTTGGTAGCGGCTGAAAAGAACTTATTTGCTTGTGCAAAGGCGGCTTCTGTAGTTTCTTTACTTGCTTCAATAGCTTTATCAACTATTGCTAATTTTACAATTTTAGAATTACCTACTTGTTTGTTGATTTTTATAATATGCACACCCATACTAGTGCTGACCACTTTTACATCCCCAGTTTTACTGTCAAATAACACATCGTCTAACTCTGGAGCCATACCACGTGTTAATGTACCTATTTCACCTGCATTTGTTTTGCTATTTGGGTCAGCACTAAACTCGATGGCTAATGCTGCAAAATTTGCACCAGATGTAATTAGGTTTTTAATAGAATCTGCTTTCGCAGTAGCTTTATCAATACCCCCTTCAATAGCAGGATTAATTACAATGTGACTAGCATTTACAGAGTCTGGACTATTTTTAATTGCAATAACTTTTGCAATCTCATAGACATTCTGAGATAAGAATGGACCAACCACCGTATTTGGAGCGGCATTAAATACTGCTGAATCTAAGGCTTGGCTAACTTGATTTTTGCCATAATATCTAACAGGGTATTTGTTTTCAGAATTAATGGAAACAAATGAAGAGTCATTAGTAGATACTTGAAGATCTGTTTTTAATTTTTGAATAGCTCCTAAAGCTAATGCCGTATCTGCTGCATTAGGATTTGCATCGAATGATACATATTCTATATTACGAGATTCTTCGGTGTTTTTAAATGCATTCTTATTTTTATCGTAATATTCTTTATAGTCAGCATCACTTAGTTTTACTTGATCATCACTGATAGATGCGTAATCCAATAATACATATTTGAAGTTGGCTAATTTATTACGAGAATTATAATCATATTCTGCTTCTAAAGCGGTCGTATAAACGGAATTGTTCAATAAATTATTGAATTTAGCTTGAAGGCGTTCGTTTTTTACATTTGCTAATAGAGATTCCCATTGTGCTTTTATTTCCGGATTTGTTTTTGCTTGTTCGACAACGGAGGCAATGTAATTTTTGTCGATTTGACCCGTTTGTGGGTTGGCAAAAGCCTGGATAATTTGGGTAGAAGGGTTGTTTCCAAAGATTAAACTGTTTAATTCTTCTTTTCCAACTTCTAAACCTATGTTTTCAATCTCAGATTTTAATAAATTTTGGCTGATAAATTGATTCCAAACCTGTTGTATTGCATAACTTTTCATTTGTGGAGAGTTAGTTCCTCCCATTTGCTGTTGATACATCGCTGTTGTTTGATCAACTTGGCTATTAAATAATTGATAGTCTAATCCTTCGCCATTAACACTACCAACTTGATTTTGGTTCTCACGCCAAAATGGAGTACCCATGTTGATGATATCCCCTAATAAAAATGCAATAATTGCTAAACCAATCACAAATATGACTAACCCTGCACGGTTTCGCAAAAAGCTCATTAATCCCATAATTGTATACTATATTTATTAAATGCTTAATTTAGTTACTTAATTGTTTCGTTTCTGTAAAACAAGGCGCAAGATACAACTTTTATGAAAAAAAGTGTAAAATATTATGCTTACAGTCTTTAAAATATTTTTTACCTCTTTTTCAACCCTATTATTGATTTCCAAAGCTTGGAAATGGAGTGCTAGGTGCTTGATATAATAAGCCCGTAGCATGTTGAATGATTACATTGTTAAAATCAATATCCGAAGTGAATGAAGTACCTTGCATATCCCCACGTTCATCCATAAATTTCGCAGTAACTGCTTGGCTACCAAAATATTTCTTATTCTTTTCGTCGTAAATCAGCTCTTCGGTATTGATTACTGAACCGTCATTTTTTGTGATCACGACGTTTTTTCTAAATTCAGTAATTCCTGTTGCATTTCGTTGAATTGCATAATCTGATTTAATTCTTTGTAATTCTTTGACCTCTTTATCATAAAAAATGATTAAAACACCTTTTTTAAATTCATAGTCTCCGTTGTCATTTCCTGTCGTGTCGTGGTAAATACGCATTTCGGGAGCAGTAAGTTCTGCTTTAACAATAGAAGAGTCACTATAAATAACGGAAACATCTCTTGAAACATCGACCGCTTCGCTTTTTTGAATATTAGCCATTCGGTCAATATCTTTAGTGTCATTTTCACAGGCAATTGACAAGATTGCCCCTATCAAGATAAATGATAGGGGCAATAAGTGATATTTTTTAATATGCTTTCTAAACATGATTAATCGTAACTTCTTCTAATAAACCAGGCATCATTGATGGTAAATCCTAAGTTCAAATTGATGTATCGTTCCCTAACCAAATTATGATTCATGGTGCCTAACTGTCCCACTTCCGCAGAGATATTGATATTGGAAAATGTTCTTCCAAAATTTGTTTCTGGTAATGGTAATCCTAATCCGACAGTGACTGCCATATCAGATAATCGGTGATTATTTATCGTTATATGTGATTTATTATATCTAAAACCTAGTCTATAATCTACGACATTTAAATATTTGTTGGAAGTCGCGTCAGGTTTAAACTGTCCTCCGATAGCAAATCCTAAGTTTTTTCCTAGTTTTTGTTCACCTTCTCTTGTTTGGAAGTTAGACCAATCTGCATATTTAAAATCAGCACCTATAGACCAATTAATGCCTTTACTTAGGGTAATTCCAACATTATGTTTTAGAGGAAGGTTGAATTTTCTATTCGATAAAAGATCAAATGCAGAAGTGTCTTGTGCCACTTGTTCAACATTTTCACTACCTGGATCGGTTTGAGTCAGGGTAACTAGTGAACTGGTTTTTGAACGAACTGCATTATTTAAGGAACCAGAATAACCAAAAGTGATATTCCATTGGTTACCTAATGACTTGAAGTATTGTACTCCATAATCAACAGTAGCGCCACGAGTTTCGCGTGTTAATGTTTGCACGGTATTGTACATTCCGGCTTCGTAAGGAAATTCGATCATTGATTTGTCGTATAAATTTCCAAATAAAAAGCCCACATTCGCACCTATACTGAAGCCTTTAAATGGAGATACGCCATAACCTACATAGGCTTTATTGATACCACCTTCTCCTACAAGACTTGTTTTGTAAGAAATATTATCGATTTGTCTTGTGGCTGCTGTACTATAACCAACATCCGAATAGGGCAATAATCCAAAAGAAACCCCGCCAATTTTAGGGCCATTACTTTTATTCAAAGAAAAACCAAAGGCAAAATGGCTAAATGCAAAATCTGCAGTATTTCCAACGCTTCCACTTTTTTCTAATTGTGTTAGATTCCCATACAGTCCAGCATCCAAAATGGTTCTATTCAATGCAGAATAACTTGCTGGATTGGAAATATTTAGGATTGGTAAGCCTCCTTGATATCGTACACCAGTGGATACTCCACCCATCGCACGTGTTTGTGGAAGTAAATCCTCACGAATTTGACCTATCCCAAATTGCGAATAAGGTGAATGCGATGTAGAGGATTGGGCTAAGCCTGTATTGCTTTGGAGTAACATTAAACCAATTCCTAGGGCAATGATTGTTTTACTATGTGAAAAAAGTTCTCTCAACGGTTTCAATTTTAAATATGTTGCTTTGCTTTAATGGGTACGTTTTCAATTTTATAGTATAATCTATTTATAGAAGAAAACGTACTATTCTGGCTATAATACTCTGAATTTTGCTACAAAACTATCTATTTTTTAATAATCACGGGATATTAAGTTGTTAAAAAAGGTTAAACAGCTAATTTTAAGGGAATTAGAAAAACTGAAAATAGATTATGGTGACTAATATCGTGAAATATAAAACTTCATAAAACCATTTTTTCTTAGCGTTACTGAAAAAGTAAGCTAAATATATTGATAAAGCCGGAACAGCTAATAAAAAGTGATTGACGGATTTATCATGGTTTAAGTAGAATGACACAAAAATTAACACTAACATCACAAATAGTAGTTGGAAACTTTTTCGAATTTGAACAATGCTTTTGAAAAAATTGTCCTTCAAAATAAATAAAAATCCAATTAAAGCGATGCAAATGGGAATTAGGACAAAATAATCATGAACATCCATGTTTAATCTTGTCGGTAGTGCGTAGGTAAATGGTTCAAAAATACGGTAGAATTCTGGCATTCGTTCCGTCCAATAATAAACCACGGCTAATAGAAAATAAACGATAAATCCCCCTAACAATGGGGTTACCCATTCTCTCCAAGCAAATGTTCTATAAATTATCAAACTTGCCCAAATTAATACTAACATGCTTATAAATGGGAAGTAAATCAAGCTACCTAAGGCAACCAATAAGCCCAAATCAAACATGATTCCTTTTACATCAGCATGTTTATAGATGTTAAAGAGTTTTTGCAGCATCCAAATTGTAATGAAATTACAAATCAATGTTGGGGATAACACTAAGAATGGAATGAATACACTGACCAAGGTCATAAACATTAAAGCAGTTAGAAAATTTGGTTTTCCTAACAAGTTATAATGGTTTATGATACGATTCAGATAAAATGCTTGAAGCAAGGTTAATATCAACGTAATGAAAACATTGCTTTGCGGGGAAATTTTTATCCCAATCTGGATCTGCAGTAGATTTGCCAAACTAGGTTCGACAAGTACTGGCGTTAAATTTTCTGGAAGATGTAAATATGCCCCTAAACAGAGGACGATTCCAACTAACGTAACGAGGAAAATGTTTAGTCCTGATAAATTACGATGCTGGTTTATTAACATAGTCTAGTTATGCTTCTCTAATTTTTTAATACGACGGTCCAATGAAAATAAAAATAAAGCGATGGCAAAAAATATCACAAGTAACACTAAAATAACCACATATATTTTACCTTCAGAACGCAATCCATCAGCCATTGGAACTTGTTCCTGGGCGAATAATGTTGAAATGCTTAGCATTCCTATAAATATGGATAATAAAAAATTTTTCATGCTTATAAATTATGTTTTTTGTCCTCAATTAATCTGATTCTATACCTTAAAGTTGCAATCCATACGCCCACCAATATCCAACCAATGACTGCTGAATAAAACACGGGTCTCATCGTATTATCCATATCTAAATCACCAAAGGTGGAATTTCCTCCACTCCCAGGATGTAAAGAGTCGGTTAATTTTGGCAATATATAAAGTAATACAATCATGATAGGGAAAGCAAAAATATTATAGATTGCAGATATTTTTGCACGCTTTTGCTCTTCATCTAATGCATTCCTTAATACTAAGTACGCTAAATACATCAAAGTAGCTATGGCTGATCCATTCAATTGTGGATCGTTTGGCCAAGGGTCTCCCCAAGTAATATTTGCCCAAAGCATACCTGTCATTAAACCACAAGCACAAAATAAAATTCCAGTATTTACTGCTTCTACAGCTATAAAATCATGTTTTTTATCCCCAGAGTTTAGATACTTTATACTATAAATTACAGATATCAGGTATAGGAAAACCATACTAAACCACATGGGTACATGGAAATACACATTTCGAATAGTTTCATTTAAAATATACAATTTAGGTACAGGTCCTAATAAGCCTCCTATAATCGAGCCTGTTATTAGAACAATCCCTAAGATTTTCCACCAATTTTTTCTCATTTGTACTTAAAAATTAATCTCGCCAAAGATAAGGAAATAACAACAAAGAAATGGATATTGTCACGACATTAATGGATAGCAGGAGGAAGATGTGACGAAGGTTCGTATCTAAATCCTCTCCGAGCATGGAAGATTGAGAAAGATGGATTAAAACAATGAGTAGTGGAATAATCACAGGGAAACTGAGGATAGCCATAATGGTACTGTTATGGCCTGCTTTCGCACTGATACCTGCTACCATAGTAAACACTGTGGCAAAACTAATGCTCCCTAATAAGACGCTTATTAAGTATACAGGCATGTTGACTACTGGATTATTAAAGATAATGCTGTAAACTAAAAAAGCAATTAGGAACATTAAGATCATTAAGCCCGAATTGTAAATAATCTTTGCTAGGATGATGGCTTTAGGGTTTACGAGGGAGTAATAATACAAATGTCGATTACTTGTTTCTTGTAAGAAACTTCTGCTCATCGCATTTATTGCCGCAAATAACATAATAATCCAATACAAGGTATTCCAAACGACAGCATCCACAGATTTGAATGATTGAAAACAAACAAATACTGTGGATACTACATAAAGAAGGATGCTATTGATGGCGTATTTTGAACGCCATTCTAATAAAACGTCCTTGTATATAAGTGTTTTAACTTGATTGAAAAGATTCATCATCGCAAAGATACGAATCAATCTCTTGGACTCAAGTTAATCCCTATAAATTACACGTTTTTTATTTCAGATTTCGCTTTATCAGCTAGATCTTCTGCTTTATGGCTGGCTGAATTGGCAGCATCTGATGCTCTATTTGCCCATTCTTGAGCCTTTGAAGATGCTTTATCAATAGCGTCTTTACCTGCATTTTTAGCACGATCTTTTAAATTTTCTAAATCTTCTTTGGTCGTTTGAGCAAATTTTGCAGCTCTTTTGGCCTCTTTTTTTGAAAGATCTTTAATAGATTTGGTTAAGCCCTTGATGCCTTCATTCGCACGATCCAATTGCTTTTTACCATCCTCTGTACCTAGTAAATAATATGCTGCTGTGCCGACAGCTAATCCTAAAAGGGCAAATGCCACTAATCCATTTCTATTCTTTTCCATGATTGAATATGTTTATTCTTACAATAAATATCTACGTTTATAGGTAATAAACAAGCTATAAGCCAAAAAGTTTCATAAAGTTAGAAATTAACAAAAATTAACGATCTATAGTTTGTAATGATTGGAGTTGATAAAGATGCTGATATAAGCCAGTACCTTTGGTCATTAATTCCTTATGGGTCCCTTGCTCGGATATAAAGCCATTTTCAACAACAATTATACTGTCAGCATCTCGGATGGTCGATAGTCTATGCGCAATGATGATGGAGGTTCTGTTTTTCATTAATTCTTCAAAGGCTAATTGAACCATGCGCTCTGACTCAGAATCCAAGGAAGATGTTGCTTCATCTAATATTAATATGGCAGGATCCTTTAAAAGAGCTCTAGCAATCGCTATACGCTGCCTTTGTCCACCAGATAATTTCACACCACGTTCACCAACTAGCGTATCATAACCTTCTGGAAAATCCATGATGAATTGATGCGCATTTGCTCGTTTAGCCGCAGTAATTATATCCTCTGCATTCGCAGATAAATTACCATAATTAATATTTTCCCTGATAGTACCTCCAAATAATAAAACATCCTGAGGAACAATTGCTACTTGATTTCTAATATCTTTTAAAGCCAATTTAGATGCGGGTATTCCATCATACCAAATGGTTCCGGATTTAGGTTGATAAAATTGTAAAATTAACGAGGCAATAGTAGACTTACCTGTTCCACTAGGGCCTACAATAGCAAGTTTTTTTCCAGCTTTTAAGTTGAAATTTATATCGCTAAGGATTTCAATATCTGGTCTCGTTGGGTATGCAAAACGGATATGGTCGAAACTGATATCCCCCTTAAATACATGATGAATATTCTTATCCTCTTCGCTAACATCGATGTCTTCTTTTGGCTCATTTAAAATTTCCAATACGCGTTCGCTTGCTCCCAATGATCGTTGAATATTGGCATACAATTCAGGAAAACTTCCCATGGATCCAGCAACAAACATCGAATACAAGATGTAGGTTGTTAAATCCCCAACAGAAATTTCATTCCTAGAGACTAAAGTTGCGCCATACCATATCACTAAGATGATAGCACCAAAAATGGCGAAAATGATAAATGAAGCAAATATTCCTCGATAGGTAGCTCCTTTCACCGCTAAGTTTACAGCTTTTCCTAATTTATCGGAATATCTTTTCGATTCATAAAACTCATTTACGAACGCCTTCACATTACTTATACCCAACAAAGTTTCTTGAACAATTGAATTGGAATCAGCCAATTGATCTTGAGCTTCTTTGGAGAGTTTTCGGATAAATTTCCCGAAGATGATTGCAACAACAATGATGATAGGTAAAATACTCAAATTCATTAATGCCAATTTTGGAGAAACAAAAATGAGTAGCACCACGCCAAAACATAAACTTATGGTTTGCCTTAACATTTCTGCTAGCGTGGTCGTTAGGGTATCTTGTATTTGAGATAAATCGGAGGATAATCGACTATTTAATTCTCCAACGCGACGATTCGCAAAAAAATCAATAGGCAAGGTAATAAGACGATGGTACGTGTCTTTACGTAAATTTGCCAACGCCTTTTCTGAAATTTCTACAAATATCCGAATTCTAAAAAAGGAAATGATCGATTGGATACTGAGTATAAAGATGGACAATCCACCGATGTACATCACATTGGATGGTAACCAAGTATAGGTTTCTATTCCTTGGGCTGCATCGATCATGGCTCCTAACAGTGCCGGAAAAGTCAGCATAGTCAAACTCGATAAAACGAGAAACACCATACCTATCGTAAATTTCCATTTGAATGGTTGGATGTAGGAGAATATCTTGAATGCTTTCTTCAGGATATCTTTGCTAATTTTGGGTTTCGGTAAATCTTCCGAACGGGAATCTCCGCTATTCAATCTCGGTCTGGCCATGTGTTAACTTAAACAACTTTGCGCAAAAGTAAGTATATATAAAAGTCTTCTTATCACTATTTCGTCAATTTTTTTAGGCTATTCTTTCGGTATAGCATGATTAACCAGCCAGAAAGAATAAGTATTAGGAGTCCAGCAATGTAGAAGATCAGGCTATGCTGATGCTGTTGATTGCCTAAGTCCATCAGTTCTTTTTTTAGACCCTCATTAGCCTCCTGTAATTTGCTGATGGTTTTCATATAAGAATTGATCTGCTCATCATATTCATTTGCTAATCGCTGGTATCGAATGCTTTGTGAATCTTTTAATTCTAATAGTTTTCTTGTTTCAATGAAAATGTGATTGTCATTAATGACTATTTCACGTAGTATTTCATTAGACTTTTGCATGTCCCCTTTGGTTTTGAACAATCCAAAAACTCCTGTTTTTTGTTCTAAGGATGTACCATATTCTCCAAATTTTTTACTCCGTTGATCCAATAACTCGTTTACTCGATTACGTTGCGATTCATAATTTAATGAATCAGCCTGTAGATTTTGATCTGCCTGTCCATAAACGAAGCTGCTAGAACAAAACAGTATTAAATAGGTAAAATGAACTAATATTGCTTTCCTCATGGTTGAATTTCTGCTTGCAGACATAACTATTTATAAGCATGAACTTTCATAGAGCTTTAGAAAACTCTTGAATATACTTACATCAAATACTTTTCATATGTAATTTTCAAATGTATGATTTTTTAAATAGCAATCATATTCGGAATCAATAAATAGGGTTTTGATCCAGTTCATTTTATAGATTATGTAACAAAAGCTGTTACATAAAAGACGCTATTTCTTAAACGCAAACGTTTGATATTAAATTAACACTTTTTTATTTTAATTAATATCCACATCTTAAAATGAAATAATTATAAACAACCACTGAATTAAATTTAATTTGCTAATTAATTATGAGAAAATTACACTTATTGCGGGCTATAGCCTGTATGCTTATTTTAACCTATTCCTGTGAAAAAAATCAAATAGAAATTTTGCCGCCCGCGCCCGAAGAAGAAAAAGAGAATGCAGAATTAACAAATGCATGGAGAGACAATCCATATAAATTAAATGTGATTTATTTCGTGCCTACCGATGTGGATACCGTGCCCAATTTTAAAAAACGCTTGAGTGATATTCTGCTTTTCGCACAAAATGAATTTGCCGATAACATGGATCGTGAAGGTTATGGAAGAAAGTCTTTCGGACTAGACTTAATTTCTGATCAAATGATCAATATTATTTATTTAAAAGGAAAATTCGCTAAAGCAACTTATCCGTACGAAGGTGGGAGTGGGGCCGTAAAAAAGGAAGTAGACGCTTATTTTACAGAGCATCCATCTTCCAAGAAAAGTGAACATAATCTCATAATCATTCCAACTTATACTACGGAAGATCCTAATAGTCCTGGTGGGCCACCGTTTTATGGAACTGGAACCACTTGTTATGCCTTGGATTATGCAAACCTCGATCGAAAAAATTTAGGCATTGGAGGAACAACCGGTTGGAAAGCTACTGTTTGGATTGGCGGATTATTGCATGAACTAGGGCATGGAATGAATGCCAGTCATAATAAAATGAACAAATCCCTACAATCGACTTTGGGTACTGCATTAATGGGGGCCGGAAACTCAACTTATGGGATATCGACTACTTCTTTGACGAGTGCAACTGCTGCAACATTTAATACAAGCCAAGTCTTCAGTACCGAGACTCGAACAGATTGGTATAGCCCAGTAGATTTTGAGTTAAAAACTTTACGTTCTTCAGTAGAAAATAATAAAATAGTGGTCGAAGGATCTTTTACAACCAACAAAACGGTGAACGAGGTAGTCGTATGGCATGATAAAACACCTTATGGGTCTAATAATGATTACGATGCTGTTCAATGGGTTGCTAAAGTAGGAGCAAATAATACCTTTAAATTGGAATGTCCATTAACCGATTTTTATGAGCTAAGCGGAGACTATCAATTGAGATTAGGATTCATGCATGTGAATGGGACAAGGTCAACAGAAAATTTCCTGTATACTTTCAATAATAATATTCCAAATCTTCAAGAAGTGGTATTACACACTTTTTTACCAACTGCAGGTTGGACCATAGTGGACAAGGATAGTGAAGAAAATGATGGGAAAGCATCTAATGTATTGGATAATAACCGAAACACATTCTGGCACACAGAATGGAAATCAAGTCAACCCATTCAACCGCATTTCTTTGCAATAGATATGGGAGCTGCTATCACAGCCAAAGGAGTTTCTTTCCGAAATAGAGACAATTTAAATGGAGCTTTAAAAGATATTAAAATTTATACCAGTCAAAACGGTACCACCTGGACGATCGAAAAAGAAGTTCAGTTACCAAAATCCGCGAAGTCCTGGATAAATGTGAATTTCGATGCTCCTGTTAGCACACGATATTTTAAAATTGAATCTACGAGCTCTTGGGGAGATTTTTATTATTCCAATCTTGCTGATTTTGCAGTATTTAATGATTAATTGTTAATTAATCCATAATCAATAAGGGCTTGACAACGTTTCCAGTTGTCAAGCCCTTATGCTATAAGTTAGTATCCAGTTAGATGGATGCCGTTTTCAATTTTAACCAAATGCTTTCTGAATCGCTTAATAAAGGAGCCAATTGCTCATATACCCAAGCATTATATTGATTTAACCATTTCTTATGAACATCATCTAATAATGATTTCTCAATTAAATCTGTAGAAATATAACATACGGTCAATGTTTCAAAATCCATGAATTCTCCAAATGCGGTGTTTCCAATAGATTTAGAATGGACTAGATTCTCAATTCGAATTCCATATTGACCTTCTCTATATAAACCAGGTTCTATCGAAGTTATCATACCTTCTTCAATCGTAATATCAATTGGAGATGCATTAAAGACATGAGGTCCTTCATGTACATTTAAAAAGAAACCGACTCCATGTCCAGTTCCATGGCCATAATTCCTGAAGGTAGACCAAATAGGTCTTCTGGTTATAGCGTCAATTTGATACCCACATGTGCCTTTTGGGAAAATAGCTAAACTACCCTCTATCAAACCCTTCAATACAATGGTGTAATCTTCTTTCTCCGCTGCAGTGATATTTCCAAGGGATACAACCCGAGTAATATCTGTTGTTCCATCCATATATTGGCCGCCAGAATCAACTAAAAGTAATCCGGTTGATGAAAGGGTACTGTTGCTTTCTTCTGTCGCTTTGTAATGTGGCAATGCGCCATGTTCCAAATATCCTGCAATTGTATCGAATGAGATGTTGACAAAACCTTCCGAAGCAGAACGAAGTTCCTCTAAATATTTTGCAATACTGATTTCATTTAGGTTTCCATGTGAAACATTTTCTTCCAGCCATTTAAAAAATTTAGTCAGTGCAACACCATCTTTTAACATTGCATTTCTGGTATGAGCTAACTCCACCTTATTTTTCACCGCCTTTAAGGTGGTTGAAGGATTTAATGCTTGTACTATTTCTACCTGTTCAGGAACCGCATCGTAAAAGGCAAAACAAGTGCGTTTTGGATCAAGTAATATGCGCTTAGCCTCTAATTGCTTAATTGCATGTATTGCATTCTCATAAGGCTCTACGTGTATGTCAGACTCTGTTAATCGATGAATATCTTCATCGGTTAATTTTCCTGGCGAAATAAATAAAGTATTCTGATTCGGTTTTATTAATAGGAAGCCTAAAACTACTGGATTACAATTCACATCGTTTCCACGGATATTCAATACCCAAGCCAAGTCATCCAAAGACGAGATGAAATGACTGTCTACACGCTGTTCAGCAAGCTGTGATTTGATAGTTTCAATTTTGCTAGCTGTAGATTGTCCTGTCGTATGCTCATCAAGCAGGTAAGCCTTTTCTTCAGGCAAAGCAGGTCTGTTTTCCCAAACCTTACTTAATAAATCAACATGACCATCAACAACAATACCTAATGGTATTAAAACATCTTGAACCGATTTCGCTACTGCGACGGACGCCAAATTTCCATCAAATGCGACTACCTCGCCTGATGTTAATTTTTTACTCAACCATATCGCATATTCTGATGCTCCTTGTACCTGTAATTTGACTAATTCATATCCGGAGTCGGCTAATTGTTCATTGGCTTGAACAAAGTATCTTGAATCAGTCCATAATCCAGCAAATTCTTGTGTAATAACTAACGTGCCTGCTGAACCTGTGAAACCAGAGGCCCATTCTATACATTTAAATCGTTTTGGAAGGTATTCACTAATGTGAGGATCAGAGGAAGGAATGATATAGGCGTCAATCCTATTTTCGGCCATCTGTTGGCGGATCGAAGCCAATTTTTCGATGTACTTCATTGTCTATTTTTTAATAATCTGTGCAAGTTATAAAAACTATGCTAATTTAAATAGTCTCTTAAACTTAGATTTGAAATTTTACAATTTTAATGTACGAGTTGTTTGGTAGATTGCGATATTTGCTGTCTATGGGAAGATTTTTTTCGTTTTTTTATGTATCTCTTGTGGTTTTCCTACAGATTTCATCGGTAGCGCACGCACAAACCATAAAACCTAAACTTCAAACTGCCTTTCAACAATTCATTACCGATCCCTCTTTAGAGAGTGGGTTGGCCTCTTTTTCTGTATTAAATGCCAAAACAGGAGAACTTGTTTTTGAAGGAAATAGTAAAATTGGTTTACCTACAGCCTCTACGTTAAAGGTGATAACTTCCATTACAGCATTGGAACTGTTAGGTCCTAATTACACGTTTCCTACGCATCTTTATTATACAGGAGAAATAGATTCGCTAGGGGTATTGCATGGGGATATCATTATTGAAGGGTCTGGAGATCCTACACTCGGAAGTGACCGATACCCGGAACATTCTTCCAATGTACTTTTGAACACCTGGAAAGAAAGTATTAAGAAATTAGGTATTAAACAAATTAATGGAAAAATCATTGCTGATGATCACCTTTCCAATGGATTTGATGTTCCTGGAACATGGACTTGGACAGATATCGGTAACTATTACGGTGCCGGATTCTCTGCCTTAAATTGGAAGGAAAATAAATTAGGAGCTAATTTTGAACCAACTAAAATAGGTCAAACTGCAAATCTAATCTCCACGAATGCAGATTCTTCATTTCAGTTAATAAATGAAGTTACCACAGGAGCTGCGGGTTCCGGTGACCAAGTATATGCTTATTCTGCACCCTATGCTCATGTTATTTATTTTAGAGGAAGTTACGGTTTAGACCTTAAAAAGACAATTGAATACTCCATGCCCGATCCAGCAGCTAAATTAATCTATGATTTGTCGGCTAGTTTATGGCAAGATTCTATTCAAGTGCTAGATGCATTAAAAACTTTTAAAACGCTTCAGGATGAAAACCCTAACTATCAAATTCCAAAACAAAAAAACTTAATCCTTACCGTTCAATCTCCCAAACTGATTGATATTATCCACTGGTTTAACCAAAAGAGTATTAATTTGTATGGTGAGGCGATCTTAAAAGTGATAGGCAAAATCTCTGCTAATAAAATGGAAAGCCAAGAGGCTGCAAATATGATGGCCAAGTTTTGGCAAAATAAATTAAAAATTCCGATCAGCATGATGAAGGTTTATGATGGTTCAGGTTTATCTCCACAAAATCGAGTGACTAGCATAGCGATGGCAAAAATAATGCAGTATGCTCGAACTCGTCCTTGGTTCACTGACTTTTATAAAGGACTACCAACAATCAATGGAACAGCGATGAAAAGTGGAACCATAACGGCTACATTAGGCTATACAGGGTATCAAAAAGCAGCCGATAGTCAAGAATATACATTCTCTTTATTAGTGAATAATTATCAGGGTTCATCCAGTACCATGCGTCAAAACATGTTTAAATTATTAAATTCATTAAAATAAACTACATATACTTGTGTAGTCTCCAATAATATAGAATAAACTAAAATTGTAATGAGTAACATCAATAGAAAAAAAGACGCTTTGCAGTATCATGCGATGGGGCGTCCTGGAAAAATTGCCGTAGTACCTACAAAGCCACACAGTACACAAAGAGATTTAAGTTTAGCTTATTCTCCTGGGGTGGCAGAACCATGTTTAGCCATCGCTGAAAACAAAGAAGATGCCTATAAATACACCGCAAAAGGAAATTTAGTTGCCGTAATTAGTAATGGAACTGCCGTTTTAGGTTTAGGTGATATTGGTGCCCAAGCAGGTAAGCCAGTAATGGAAGGGAAAGGATTATTATTTAAAATCTTTGCCGATATTGATGTATTTGATATAGAGTTGGACACCAAAAATGTGGATGAATTTGTAAATATCGTAAAAGCGATGGAACCTACATTCGGTGGGGTCAACCTCGAAGATATTAAAGCTCCAGAATGTTTTGAAATAGAAAGACGTTTGAAAGCGGAAATGAACATTCCAGTGATGCATGATGATCAGCACGGTACAGCTATTATTTCTGGAGCTGCATTGATTAATGCTTGTGAATTGCAAAACAAAAATATAGCAGAGGTGAAAATCGTAGTCAATGGCGCAGGAGCTGCTGCGATCTCTTGTACGGCTATGTATGTCGCTGTAGGTGCTAGAAAAGAAAACATTGTCATGCTAGATAGTAAGGGTGTAATTCGTGCTGATCGTGAAAATCTAGATGCAACCAAATCAGAATGGGCTACGACATTGGATATCCATACCCTAGCCGATGCGGTTGTGGGATCTGATGTATTTATTGGTCTATCGAAGGCGGATGTATTAAGTCCTGAAATGTTATTAACCATGGCAGCTAATCCTATCGTATTGGCTATGGCTAACCCCAATCCTGAAATCGCCTATGATTTAGCGATAGCTACTCGTACGGATATCATCATGGGGACGGGTCGTTCGGATTATCCGAACCAAGTTAATAATGTATTGGGATTCCCTTATATTTTTAGAGGAGCGTTGGATGTAAGAGCTACTGCTATTAACGAAGAAATGAAAATTGCAGCGGTTAAAGCGATTGCTGAATTAGCAAAACAACCCGTTCCTGAGGAAGTTAATGTAGCCTATAATCAAAACAATATCCGTTTTGGACATACCTATGTAATCCCTAAACCGACCGACCCGCGTTTGATTACAGAAGTTTCTATTGCTGTAGCAAAAGCAGCTATTGAATCGGGAGTAGCGCGCAAAATTATTGAAGATTGGGATGCTTATCGCGATGAACTGCATAAGCGATTAGGGAAAGATGATCGTTTAATTCGTAACATCACTTATAAGGCTAAATCCAATCCTAAACGGGTGGTGTTTGCAGAAGCAGATAATTATAAAACCTTAAGAGCAGCTCAAATTGTAAAAGAGGAGGGTATTGCTTTCCCAATCCTTTTGGGTAATAAAGAAAAAATAAACCAACTCATTGCAGAATATGGATTTGAATTGGAAGATGTTGAAATTATCGATCCTCAATTAGAGGTGGGTTCTGTTCGTTTTGAAAAATACGCAGAGCATTTATATCAAAAGAGACAACGTAGGGGAATCAATAAATTAGACTCTAGAAAATTAATTACCAATAGAAATTATTTTGCGGCGAGTATGGTGGAATTTGGAGAGGCAGATACTTTAATTTCTGGCTTAACACGGAACTATGCTTCGACAATACGTCCAGCCTTACAAGTAATTGGTGCAAAACCTGGAAGTCGAGTTGCTGGTATGTATATTATGATTACGGAGAAAGGGCCATTGTTTTTTGGAGATACCACCGTGAATGCAGATCCAAGTGCACAAGATTTAGCAGATATAGCGGTTTTATTGGATTCTGCAGTTAAGCGATTCAACATCAAACCACGTTTAGCGATGCTTTCTTATTCCAATTTTGGATCAAATGATGGATTTGTTGCTGACAAAGTTCGTGAAGCAGTAAAAATTCTACACAGCAACAATCCAGAATTAATTGTAGATGGAGATATTCAAGCCAATTTTGCTTTAAGCAAAGAAATGCTAGCAGATAATTTTCCATTTTCTCGATTAAATGGTGAACCTGCGAATACTTTAGTATTCCCTAATCTTGAATCTGGTAATATTGCTTATAAACTATTGCAACAAGTTGGTAATGCGGAAGCTGTTGGTCCTATTCTTTTAGGAATGAATAAACCAGTGCATGTTTTGCAATTGGATAGCTCCGTACGGGAGATTGTAAATATGGTGACGATTGCCGTAGTTGATGCCATAGAGCATGGGAATTCAACAAAATAATTTAATCTATTAAGACGATGTACGATTATTTTAAAGGAAAGTTAGTCATTAAAGCCCCTACACATGTAGTCATGGAAGTAGGTGGCATTGGATTCTATCTTCATATTTCTTTGACTACTTACAGTCAAATAAAGGATCAGGAAGATTGCAAGTTGTATGCTTCTTTTATTGTTCGTGAAGATTCACATACCTTGTATGGTTTTGCTACAGAGGCGGAGCGGCATTTGTTTCATCATCTAATTTCTGTATCGGGTATCGGACCAAATACAGGCAGAATGATGCTCTCCTCCATAACCCCAGAAGAAATCCAACAAGCTATTATTGCGGGTCAGGTGGCTATAATCCAAAAAATAAAAGGCATTGGCCCTAAAACTGCCCAAAGGGTGATTCTTGAACTTCAAGATAAATTGAAAAAACAAGGTCCGGATGCATTATTGCCTTTGGTCATCAGTAAACCTTCAGCAGTAGATGAGGCTTTATCGGCTTTAGTTATGTTAGGCTTTCCTAAGCAGCAAGCGGAAAAGGTCTTACAATCGCTTGATGATGCCTCCTCAGAACAAACTGTAGAACAATTAATCAAAGCAGCCTTAAAAAAGCTCTAGAAATACGTTGAGCATTGCTGTTCTATAAGAAAGTTTATCTGTTTACAGATAGACTTTCTTTGTATTAGCCTCAGCACAGAACATTTGAAGAATTCGTATCTTTGCTCAAATTCTAAAAGGCAATGGCAGAAGATTTAAACATTCTTAAAGGGACTAAAGAAGAGCAATACAAAAGTTTAATCCCGCAAATACAGGCTTTAGTGCAAGGAGAAACCAATCGAATTGCAAATATGGCTAATGTATGTGCTGCTTTAAAAGAACAGTTCCATTTTTTTTGGGTAGGGTTTTATATCGTAGAAGGAGATGAATTGGTTTTAGGACCTTTTCAAGGGCCTGTTGCATGTACCCGTATCGGTCTAGGACGTGGTGTTTGCGGTGCAGCTTGGGAAAAAGAGGCGTCCATCATTGTACCAGATGTGGAAGCTTTTCCTGGTCATATTGCTTGCAGTTCCTTATCTAAATCGGAAATTGTTATTCCAGTCTGGGAAGGAAATACTTGCATAGGTATTCTAGATGTGGATAGCGATCGGTTGAACGACTTTGATCTCGTGGATTTAAAAAATTTAGAAGATATTGTTAAAATTTTTAACAAATCATAAATTTTAGCTATATTAGGTTAAAGTAAAGCTAACTAATTATTAATCTATCATGTCTGCCATTAGGCTATTAGCTATTTTTAATTTTATCATAGTTACCGTAAATTTTATCTGGATAATTCTACTAGATAACCAATATGTTTATGGTCAAACGATAGAAACTGCAGTTAAAAAATATCATAATCCTATTGCTCCAGCCATTTACACCTACAATATTTGGATATTCATTGCTTTAGTGATGATTTTGGTATCCTACATCATGTATAGCAGCACCAATAAAGCACATCTGAATTTCAAAACCATTCGTAAAGTCCAAAAAATCGATATTATGTTGATTTTGAACCAAATGTTCTGTGGCTTAAGCATGGTGTTGAAACTCAATGATCAATTTATTATATCAGTCTTATGTAGTATTGGCTGTGCCTATACTTTGCTTGTGATAAACCGAAGAATAAATATTCGCATGCTTACTTCTAATTCCATTACCAGATACTTTATTCGACTGGCATTTGGTATATATTTAGGATGGATTTTAGTGGTTATTACTTTTAATTCAACCCTCGTATTTAATAAGTTTTTATACTTTCTAGATCCTTCTATATTACTTGGGATGAGTGTTGGTTTGTTAATCGTATTGGTTGTATTTGGGAGTTATTATGCTATTCGTAATTTGTTACCTTCCGTTATCGTGGCGATCTGTTGGGGATTATATGGAATGATATTTCAGATTCAAATAGACCAATTAGAAACCCAAAGAATATTTCTACCCCTGTTATACACGTTATTATCCATTTCCGTCATGGTCACTATTTACTCCTATTATTTATGCACCAGTAGAAGAGCTATAGGAGTGAAGCCTGTTGATCCTGCAGCTTCCATACTTTAATCAATTTATCATCGCTAACGGTAAATATTCGATCTTTACTCCATAGAACCGTATTGATCGAAAGTGAATGACTATCATATCCTCGGTCTTTAGAGATATTTTTTAATAGGCTTAAGTTTTCTTCATTCCAAATTTTCATGCTTTTATCTCTACTAACCGTAATAAAATAGGGTAACTGTTCTTGATGGACAATTCCGTATACGGTAAACATATGTGGGATTATGGATTTGATGACTTGAAGGTTTTCATTCAATTGAAACAATTTAGCGTCCCTGCCGCCTGAGTACAACTGGTTTTGATGAAAACTTAAACTTGTAACCGGAAGTTCATGAATTTGTTGTTTATTAACTTGTTGGAAATCATGCGCATTCAGTAGTTGAATAACACCTTTTTTATCGCCTATGGCCAATAAATTTCCTTGTTTATTTAACGCAATGACACGTGCGGTACTATCTGAAACCCGAAACCGATAAAGTAAATCATAGGTCTTTAGACTCCAAACATATGCATAGCCTTCCTCGCCTACGGCAATTATCTCCTCTTTTTGAGGAATAACTTGGATGGCGAATATGGCGCCTTGCTCTGTTTTTAAATTGGCTAGTAGTGTTTGTTTCTCCGTATCTACAACCAATAGTTGTCCTGATCGCATCCCTATCAATAAAATATTTTGATCTGGAATAGGACTTAACGCATAAACAGATGAATTAACTTTGCATAATATTCTTTTGAAAGACATGGTTTCTAAATCCCATTCTACAACTCCTTTGTCGTTTCCGCCTGAATATAAACTTCGCTGATCCGAGGAGATAGCAACGGTAAATATAGGTTGTTGGTGACCTTTCAAGGTGGATTCAAGTTCAATATTCGTAAAGCTTGCTGTCATCCCACAAAGATATCATCTAGTATCAGGAAATAAAAACATGCTAATATCATAATAGCTTCTAATTTGTTGAGCAGGTTTTTTTATTAGATAACTTTCTACACTGATTTTCAATCAAGCGTACTTAGCAAAAGACTTAATTTGTTGTTGATGAGCACTTAGAATATTATTTTTTGTTAAATTGCACTATAGACCTATACACATCAACAACTAAATTTCAATGTATTTAACAAGCAGTTTTATCCCCCATTTAAATAGTATTTCTGTCTATTATAATCGGCATGTACATCGATTACTTGGTTTTACACTTGCTTTTTTACTTTCTACAAGCACTTTATTTGCACAGAAAATCAATTATGATGAAGCCCTAGTGCCAGTTTATGAACTGCCTGAATTATTAAAATCTAATAATGGCACCTTAATAAAAACTAAGAAAGAGTGGGAAAACATACGTAAACCAGAGCTTTTGGAGATCTTCAGTTCGCAGATGTATGGCCGAACACCTTCTGAATCCATATCGGTGCAATATGAGCAGATAGCTGAAAATACTAGGGCTTTGGGTGGTAAAGCAACAATAAAACAGATTAAACTAAGCTTTTCCAATAATAATAACGTAGTTAATGCCATTTTACTTTTGGTTCTTCCTAATCAGGTCAAAGGTAAAGTACCCATAATTGTAGGATATAATTATAAAGGAAATCACAGTGTCATGACTGATAGTTCGATCATATATAGTGAAAACTTTAAATTGGTTCGAGATCCTAAACATCAAGATTGGATCCGAGGCATTCAATCCAATCGCTGGGATTTTGAACAAATTATTCAGAAAGGGTATGCAGTGGCAACCATGTGTTATCATGATATTTTTCCAGATCAGGAAGGTTTTAAAGCGCATAGCATTGCTGCATTATTTTCTGATTATCCGAATACCAAAACGGATGCTTGGGAAGCTATAGGCGCTTGGGCATGGGGATCCAGTCGAATTGTTGATTATTTAGAAACACTACCCTATATAGATCAAAAAAGGATTGCCATTCTTGGCCATTCTAGACATGGTAAAGCGGCATTGTGGGCAGCAGCTCAAGACCCTAGGTTTAATATCGTCATTGCCAATAATTCGGGAGAAGGAGGGGCCTCATTAGCCAAAAGAAAATTTGGTGAAACCATCGCCATTGTATCGAGTATTAAACCGTTTTGGTTTGCAAAACAATTAAATCAATATCATCATCGAGAAGAGGATATGCCTTTTGATCAGCATATGTTACTTGCCCTCATTGCACCGAGACCTTTGTATGTAGCAAGTGCGGAAAACGATTTATGGGCAGATCCTAAAGGGGAATACCTGGCTTTGTATTATGCAAGCCCGATCTATGCATTGTATCGAAAGCAAGGATTAACAAATGCTTCATTGCCGAAATTACATCAACCTATCCTACAGGATGTAGGTTATCACATTCGGGCAGGTATACACGATGTGAATGCCTACGATTGGTATTGTTACCTCAAATTTCTTGATCAGCATGCTAAGAAATGAGAGAACGAAGCCATGTGCTTATTGTGCATAAATAACAAAGGGGGATAAAATAAGTCATATTTTATCCCCCTTGTTATGCAGGTATGCATCAAATTATTGATGCCTACTTTCTAAATTTTTAGCTATAGTCTCTAAATTCAAGCCTTTTTCTTTGATCAATACCAATAGATGGAATAGTAAATCTGAACTTTCATTAATGAAGTCAGTTTCTGTTTCGGTCAATGCAGCAATCACTGTTTCTACGGCTTCTTCAC
This sequence comes from Sphingobacterium sp. HJSM2_6, assembly GCF_049316305.1. NCBI lineage: Bacteria > Pseudomonadati > Bacteroidota > Sphingobacteriia > Sphingobacteriales > Sphingobacteriaceae > Sphingobacterium > Sphingobacterium sp. HJSM2_6. Next base: position 101,185 of record NZ_JBMOXB010000015.1, on the reverse strand, counting down.
CAACTTTTTGAGCTATTTTATTAATGCCTCTTGTTCTTAATCGATTTACATACGATTCATCTGCCGGAAATTCATAGCGTCGCTGTATGATTCGCTCCAATTGTAAAATAAAATTTTGATTATAAGGGGTGTTAAAACAACTTCTAGACCCCGTATGACAAGTTGGCCCTTCAGGAACCACTTGAATTAGTATCGTGTCTTGATCACAATCAAGATGAGTAGATTTTACTTTTAGAAAATTACCACTTTCTTCACCTTTTGTCCAAAGTCTATTTTTACTCCGCGAATAAAAAGTTACTCGTTCTTCTAATTGGGTTTTTTCCCAGGCTTCCTGATTCATATACCCGAGCATCAATACCTCTAAGGTTTGTGCATCTTGAATCACTACAGGAACTAATCCATCGCCTTTATTAAAATCTATGTTCATTTGTCAAAATATTCATCGTCTAATGGATATCCCATTAGCATATAATGTCTCTTTTAATTCTGGAATTCTGATTTCACCATAATGAAATACAGATGCTGCTAATGCAGCATCGACTTGGGCTTCTTGGAATACATCAATAAAATCTTGTGTCGTTCCAGCGCCTCCAGATGCTATCAGTGGAATTCGAATACGATCGTTTATTTTTTTTAACAAGGTATTATCAAATCCATTTTTTGTGCCATCGTGATCCATGGAGGTTAATAATATTTCTCCTACTCCTCGATCTTCCGCTTCACCTATCCAATTCTCCGTTTCGATTGCTGTTAAATCTCTACCTCCTCGCAGATGGACAAAGTTTTTGCCATTTACGAATCGCGTATCTACCGCTAGAACTACGAATTGAACGCCAAAAGCTTGGGCAAATTCATTTAATAATTTTGGGTTTTTAACCGCAGCCGAGTTTATGGAAATTTTATCAGCTCCTGCATTTAACAATACATCGGCATCCGCAATCTCATTTATGCCACCACCTATGGTAAAAGGGATATTAATTTGGCTCGCTACCGCTTTAACTAGATCAACTGTGGTTTTACGTTTCTCATGGGTTGCGGTGATATCTAAAAATACCAATTCATCCGCACCTTGTTGAGAATATTGCCAAGCTAATTCTACGGGATCACCTGCATCCCGAAGGTCCACAAAATTCACTCCCTTTACTGTACGACCATCTTTTACATCCAAACAGGGAATTATCCGCTTTGCAAGCATATTATATGGAGATAAGGGCTTTTAAGTTCCAATCTTTTATTTGTTCGATGGTAATTCTATTTTCGTAAATAGCCTTTCCGACTACTACGGATTCCATCTTTCCAAGATTATTTAAGGCCTCAATGTCTTCCATGGAACTAATGCCACCAGAACCTATTAATTTAATGATGGGTGAGTGGCTCAATAATTTTTGGTATAATTCTACCCCTGCACCACCAAGTTTTCCATCTTTGCTAATGTCTGTACAAAGAAAGCGGAAAAAACCTAGGCTTAAACATTTGTCAATATATTCCATTAATTTGATAGGTGAACTTTCTAACCAACCAGAATATTTAATCACTTCATCCAAAACATCAATGGCGATTACAATATGATCAGCATATTTTACTCGTCCTTCATTCAGTTTGCTTAATTCTTCTAGAAAACTCGGATTAGTAATCGCTTGAGTTCCTACAATAACACGATAAATTCCTGCATCGACTAATTCCTTTACTTTTTCTATGCTACGGACACCACCGCCATATTGTACTTTCATGTCGGTGCGTTTGATGATTTCAAACAAATATTCTTGATTAGAAAAATCACCTTTGGCACCATTCAAATCAATGATATGAACGATCTCAGTACCATTTGCATGATATTTTTCAATTTGTTCTTCTAATGAAATGGCGTATTTAGTAACATCATCATAGTTTCCTTCGCGCAAACGGACAACCTGTTTGTCCAAAACGTCTATTGCAGGTATAATATACATAGTCTTATTTTCGATTAAATTTTACTAAAGTTTAATAATAATTGTTCTCCAGCTTTTCCTGATTTTTCTGGATGAAATTGAACTCCCCAAAAATTGTGTTTAGCAATTGCGGCAGAAAATGAAAGTCCATATTGACAATTCGCTACCGTATAATGCGCATCATATTCAATAAAATACGAATGAACGAAATAAAAATAGGAATTATTAGGAATATCTTTAAAAAGTGGACAGTTATTTTCAAAATCTATAGTATTCCATCCCATATGCGGTACTTTATCTTTGATACGATCTTCAAAGTGTAAAGTTTTCAAGGGGATGATCCCTACTAATTTGGCATTTCCTTCTTCTGAAAAATCAGTCAGTAATTGCATACCTACACAAATACCTAATACAGGCTTTGTTAAGGCCTTAATATGTTCGACCAATCCCGATGCTTGCAGTTTCGCCATAGCAGATCCCGCATGTCCTACCCCTGGTATTATGATTTTTGAAAATTTATCAAAATCTGCAGGCACGTTGATCATACCATATGCAATCCCTTGCCTCTTTAATGCGGCGGTAAGGGAAAATATATTACCGGCTCCGTAATTTACTATTCCAATCATGTATCTCCTCTAATATAACAACTTCCTCAGTCATTAGTTTTTATAAAACGCCCTTAGTACTTGGTAGTTGCATGTGATCAGCGTCTCGACGAACTGCTTTTTTTATGGTCTTTGCAAATGCTTTAAATATAGCCTCGATTTTATGGTGTTCATTTTCACCTGTTGCTTGGATATTTAAGTTTGCTTTAGCAGCGTCAGAAAACGATTTGAAGAAGTGGAAGAACATTTCCGTAGGCATGTCTCCGATTTTTTCACGTTTGAATGAGGCATCCCAAACAATCCAATTGCGGCCACCAAAATCCAAAGCGACCTGCGCTAAACAATCATCCATAGGCAGGGTATAAGCATAGCGCTCTATTCCTCGCTTGTCGCCTAAGGTGGTTAAAAAGACCTCTCCTAATGCAATTCCGGTATCTTCAATGGTATGGTGTTCGTCTATATGCAAATCTCCTTTGGCTAAAATCGTTAGATCAAGCCCACCATGCCTAGCCAATTGATCCAACATATGGTCAAAAAAGGGCAAGCCTGTTTGTATACTTGATTTTCCACTACCATCCAAATTCAATTGAATATAAATGTCAGTTTCATTGGTTTTGCGATGATGTTCAGCAGTACGTGTTCCTAGTTTTAAAAATTCGTAAATCGCCTTCCAATCGCTAGTTTCCAAGGCCACGACTTGAGGATCTATTTCCACTTGTTCTTTTATTCCTAAATCGTCATTCACTCGAAGCCAAATCGCTTTTGCGCCTAAATTCTGTGCTAATTTAACATCATTTACTCGATCACCGATAACAAATGAATTCGTTAAATCATATGTAGAGGCATCAAAATAGGAAGTTAACATGCCTATTCCTGGTTTACGAGTTTCAGCTTGTTCATGTGGAAACGTTCTGTCAATATGCTCTCGTTGAAAGTGTACACCTTCGCCTGCAAAGGTATCCATAACGAATTGATGCACAGGGAAGAAGTTTTCTTCCGGATGAACAGCTGTTCCTAATCCATCTTGATTGGTTACTAAAACCAATTCAAAATCTAATTCTTTCGCAATTTTCGGTAAGTATTGTAGTGCTCCTGGATAGAATTTTAATTTTGCAAACGAATCGATTTGTTCATCTGCAGGTTCCTGGATTAAAGTACCATCTCTATCGATAAAAAGAACACGTTTTAGTTGGTTAGCCATGTTTGTTTAATTATAAAATCCCCTTATTTCCGTTAGTAATCGATCATTATCATTTTTGGTCCCTACTGTTATCCGTAGACTACCTTCACAAAGTGTGATTTTTGAACGATCCCGAATAATGATTCCTTTACTTACCAAATGTTCGTAAAGTGCACGAGGTTGATCGAATTTTACTAATATAAAATTAGCGTCTGAGGGTGTGATATGATGCACCTGTGGAAGTGCTAATAAGTTAGTTACTAAAATCTCACGTTCTTGAATGGTTTGTTTTATCCATTCATTTACCGTGTCTATATTTTCTAATGCAGCAAGTACTAAATCTTGCGTCGCTTGGTTGATATTATACGGAGGTTTAATTTTATTAAAGACCTCAATAATTTCTTTGCTAGCAAAAGCTAATCCTAACCTTAATGCAGCCAAACCCCAAGCTTTTGATAAAGTTTGTAATACTACTAAATTTGGGAATTCATGTAAGCTATAAGTAAAGGATTTTTGTTTTGAATAATTGATATATGCTTCATCAACAACGACAATACCTTTAAAATTGACCAATAAAGTCTCGATATCCAATGGATTGATGCTATTACCTGTTGGATTATTAGGTGAACAAATAAATATGATTTTGGTATGTTGATCCAATGCTTCCGCGATACCATCTACATTTAATTGATAATCTGCTGTCAAATTTACTTTTCTGACTTCAACATCATTGATATTTGCAGATACTTCATACATTCCATAGGTGGGAGGTACAATCACTACATTATCAACCTTTGGGTTACAAAAGGCACGATATAAAATATCAATGGCTTCATCAGAGCCATTACCCAAAAAGATATGTTCCGAAGGAACTCCTTTGATACGATGTAATTTATGTTTTAATTCCCATTGTAAAGGATCAGGATAACGGTTGTAATCCTGTGGTAATGGGGAGCCAAAAGAGTTTTCATTGGCATCCAAAAAGACTGATGCTTCTCCTTTAAATTCATCTCTTGCCGATGAATAAGGTACGAGGTTTTTAATGTTTTCTCGTAGGATCGCGTTTAAGTTGAATGGCATGTTGATTATACTGAAAATTTTGAGGTGTAAATATGGAGAAAATTATACAAAAATCATTAAACTAAATACCATTTGCCCTCTGTAGATAGTTCAGTCTCTGGAAAAACGGACCTCGCTTCTTCTAAAAGTGGTGTTAATGATTTATACCGGGCTGAGTAATGGCCTAACAGTAACTTTTGAGCATTTACTTCTTGGGCTATTTCTCCCGCTTCTAAAGCGGTGGTATGAAATGTTTCTTTGGCACGATCTTGCATTTCATGTAAAAAGGTAGATTCATGATACAATAAATCGACCTGTTGGATAGCAGACAGATAAGTGGAGGTTCGTATCGTGTCTGAACAAAAGGCATAGCTTCTAGATCGAGGACCAGGTGTGGTCAATGTGGAAGCGGCATATATTTTCCCAGAAGGATCGACATAATCTATTCCTTTTTTTAAAGCGGAAAAATATGGTTTTGGAATCGCGTATTGTTCAATCAAATCCATCTTTAGGCTTGCAGCTCGCTTTCCTTCATCAAATCGAAACCCTGTGCAGGGTATTCGATGAGATAAAGGAAAGGAACTGATGTTCATCATCCTAGACGTATAGATAAGCTCCTCTTTATCTGGATTCGTACAATGATAGATAATGGAATATCGAATGTCTGTATCAGAAAACTTAAAATGTAACGTTAAAATTTCTTCCAATGGCGCCGGACCGTAGATGTGCAAATCTGCTTTTCTTCCGATCAAGTGCATGGAGGAGACTAAGCCAACTAAGCCTAAATAATGGTCGCCATGCAAATGGCTAATAAAAATGTGATCTATTCGATTGCTTTTAATCCCATAACGCGTTAATTGCATTTGCGTTCCTTCCCCGCAATCGATTAGAAATAATTGTTCATTATAATTTACGATTTGAGCTGTAGGATGTCGTTCAAATACCGGGGTTGCTGAACTATTCCCTAGAATCAAAACTTCAAATCGTATCATATTATCCTTGCCCTTCTTTTAAATCTAAACGAATTTCATTGCCAAAAATCAAATCTTTGGCCTGCTCAATGTCTTTGGTAATGATTAAATAGTTATCCAATCCTAAGGAATTAATGTATTTTTTTACCCCTTCATTTAAATTGGTAATAATAAACAATCCTCCTAATGACTTACATAACCTTCTGGCTAGTAAACCTGTACGAATACCTGTTTCGTCCGTTTCCAACACTTGATTCATGTCTAAGACAATATTACGTTGACCTCCAGTGTTTCTCAACATAAATTCTCCTTTTAAATTTGCAGCAGCTTCCCCATCCAACATTGTTCGAAGGGGTTCTATTACCACATAGCGATCATACTTATCTACTGTAAATTTCATAGCGTTTAGATTTTTGTTTGGATTATAAAGATAAAAGCGCTTGGTTGATGTTTTTTTCTACACGATTCAACACTTCACCAGCTTCAGGATAAACAAATGGCTCTCCTGTAATATGTTCATAAAGCTCAATATACCGTTCTGAAATGGATTTCACAATTTCTTCGGTCATTTCAGGAACTTGTTGTCCTTCTTTTCCTTGAAATCCATTTTCAATTAGCCATTGTCTCACAAATTCTTTAGATAATTGCTTCTGGGGCTCTCCATTTGATTGCCTCTCCGCATATCCTTCAGCATAAAAATAGCGTGAAGAATCTGGGGTATGGATTTCATCTATTAAATAGATAACCCCATCTTTTTTACCAAATTCATATTTGGTGTCTACCAAAATTAGCCCTCGTTTTTCTGCAATTTCAGTACCTCGTTGAAACAATGCTTTAGCATATTTTTCCAGTTGAAGGTAGTCTTCTTCACTAACGATGCCCTGTTTGATAATTTCTGTTCTTGAAATATCCATATCATGACCCACTGCTGCCTTGGTAGTTGGGGTAATGATCGGTTCTGGTAATTTATCGTTTTCTTTTAAACCTTCAGGGAGAACTTCACCACATAATTCGCGACCACCATCACGGTAAGTACGCCACAAATGTCCAGCGGCATATCCACGAATGACCATTTCTACTTTAAAAGGTTCACAGTTTTTTCCAATTGTAACATTGGGATCAGGAACAGCAACCACCCAATTCGGAAGAATATCTGCTGTTGCTTCTAAAAATTTGGAAGCGATTTGATTTAATACTTGTCCCTTGTAGGGGATAGCTTTAGGTAATACAACATCAAAAGCAGAAATACGATCTGAAGCAATCATGACTAAATAGCCATTAGAAATACTATATACATCGCGTACTTTGCCTCTGTAAAAAGATGTCTGATTGTTGAAATTGAAATTTGTTTCTTTAATTGTACTCATATGATTTGCGCTTTTCACGCGTTAAATTATTTATTAAATATCACCGTAGGCCTCTAATATCCTTTTTACCAATTTATGTCTGACAACATCAGAGCCATTTAAGTAGATAATGTCTATGCCTTTAATGTTATCCAAGATTTTCACCGCATTCACTAAGCCTGATTGATGTTTCTTGGGCAAATCTACTTGGGTCATATCTCCGGTAACTATAAATTTGGCGGTTGGTCCCATACGGGTTAAAAACATTTTCAATTGCATTTCGGTAGCATTTTGCGCCTCATCCAATATCACGAAACAGTTATCCAATGTTCTTCCGCGCATAAATGCTAAAGGAGCCACCTCAATAGTCCGATTTTCCAAATAGCCTTTCAATTTTTCTACTGGAATCATATCATCTAGAGCATCGTACAGTGGTCTTAAATAAGGATCTACCTTTTCTTTTAAATCACCTGGAAGAAAGCCTAGATTTTCCCCAGCTTCAACAGCAGGACGAGTCAAAATGATGCGTTTAATTTCTTTATTGCGCAAGGCTCGTACGGCTAAAGCAACAGCGGTATATGTTTTTCCTGTTCCAGCAGGGCCAATAGCAAATAAGATATCATTTTTAGTGATGCTATCCACCATTTTACGCTGGTTTGGCGTCCGTGCACGAACAATGATGCCATTGGGTCCATAAACGATTGGTTCATCTTTAAAAACCTGCTTTTGCTCTGGTTCTGTGCCAAGAACCGAGCTAACCTTTAAGTCAGTTACAGTACTTAGTAAACCTTCCAATTCCAATAAGGATAGAGATTGAAATTGATTTACTTGAGCTAAAATACCTTCAAACACGTTTACAAACCTTTCGCGTTCTCCTTCCTCCCCCAATACTTTTAATTGATTACCTCTGGCGACTAAACGTAGTTTTGGAAAAGCTTTTTTAATAAACTCAAAATTTTCATTTTGAGCTCCCCATAATGTCACTAAATTGACACCATCTAAATTGATTTCTAATTCACTCAAATCGTACAATATTAAGTTTCTAGTTTTGTCCTGTTAGTAATAAAGGTATTGCTATAAATATAACCAATAAATATCGCCTAATGCGAAATTGAAAATTATTTGACTCAAAAATACAAACTAATTGACTAGAAATAAAAGCAATTACAAGTATTAATTCACTTATCATTTACCAATCGGTTTACTTTTTCTATTTTTGTAATTCGCTTTTTAAATTAATTTTAATTTTTTTAGCTAGAAGTATGCTGAAAAACATGGGAGTCATTACGTTAACCACAGATTTAGGGAATCGCGATTTTTATCAAGCTGCATTGAAAGGCAGCATCATTTCGCTATTGCCGGATGTAAGACTGGTAGATATCTCTCATGATATCCCCTTGTTCCGCATTCAACACGCTGCATTTGTCATCAGCAACGCCTATCCTTATTTTCCCAAAAATACCGTGCATCTCATCGGTATTGATACTGTTTTCCAAGAAGGATCTCGGTATTTGGCGATGGCCTATAATGATCATTATTTTGTTGCTGCCGACAATGGTATTTTTAGTATTATCCTTGGGGAAGCAAAGCCAAGTGAATTAGTGGAGATAAATATTATGCAGGATTTAAGGTACTTGCATTTTCCACTGGCCGATATTTTAACCAAAGCGGCTTGCCATATTGCTAATGGAGGCAAATTGACCGATATCGGATTCCCGATTGATAATGCCGTGCAAAAAGTAACGCTTCAGCCGGTGTATAATCACCATAGCATTAAAGGTCATGTGGCTTACATCGATTCTTTTGGCAATGTGATTAGCAATATCAGTAAGGAGCTTTTTAATAAAATTCAGAAAGGAAGGGATTTTATTTTAAGATTTAAACGGAATGAGACTCTTAATAAAATGAGTTGGCATTATAATGAAGTCATCGAAGGGGAGATGCTTTGCCTCTTTGGAATTAGTAATTACCTCGAGATAGCCATCAATAAAGGTAACGCAAGTCAATTATTAGGCTTACACCATGATGAAACGATCATGATTGAATTCATTGACTAGACCGTAGCCGAGAGGCATTAGATTGGGCTTGCTGATCTTGGGCAGGCTATGCCTGAACATTAGGGTATATGAGCTTTCGAATCGATCTTCAAGCAAAACTAATGACATCTTCTTCCAGCTAAAATCTTCTTTTTATACAGCATCATAGACCGCAAATTCGGTTTATGATTTTTTGTTTCAAATCCCTTAGCTCAGGTTTAAAAAAGAAAGAGACTTCAGCAATAATCTATTGGCTGAAGTCTCTTATCTAGGAGTCTCTTAGCAGAGAGACTCTTGTCTTATTCCTAAAAGAAAATTATGCGTCAGTTGCAGGTTTTTCTTCCTGTTTTGGTTTGTCTTCACGAGGAGGACGAGGTAATAATGCTTTACGGGAAAGCTTTAATTTACCTTGCTTATCAACTTCTAATAATTTTACAGTAACGATATCACCTTCTTTGAAGATACCATCCATAGTTTCTAGACGTTTCCAATCGATTTCTGAAATGTGTAGTAAACCATCTTTTCCTGGCATGATTTCTACGAAAGCACCGAATGGCATGATCGTTTTCACTTTACCTTCATAGATAGCACCAATTTCTGGTTTTGCGGTGATTGCTTTGATACGAGCTAATGCGGCATCGATAGCATCTTTATTGTCTGCGAAAATTTGGACAATTCCTTTATTGTCAACTTCTTCAATGGAAATCGTTGCGCCAGTTTCACGTTGCATTTCTTGAATGATTTTACCACCGGGTCCAATTACTGCACCGATAAATTCTTTATCAATGGTAATTTGGATAATGCGTGGAGCATGTGGTTTGTAATCCTCACGTGGAGTTTGAATGGTTTTGTCCATTTCTCCTAAAATATGTAAACGTGCTTCTTTCGCTTGATCCAATGCTTGAGTCAACACTTCCCATTTTAGGCCATTGATTTTCAAGTCCATTTGACAACCTACGATACCTTTAGAAGTACCTGTAACTTTAAAGTCCATGTCTCCTAAATGATCCTCATCGCCTAAAATATCCGATAGAATAGCGTATTTTCCTGTTTTCTCATCGGTAATAAGTCCCATGGCAATTCCAGATACTGGAGCAGATATTTTAACACCTGCATCCATTAATGCTAATGTTCCAGCACATACGGTAGCCATTGAAGAAGAACCGTTAGATTCTAAAATATCAGATACTACACGAATTGTATATGGATTATCTGCTTCTGCAGGCAATACTTGTTTCAATGAACGCATAGCTAAATTTCCATGACCCACTTCACGACGACCTGGACCTCTATTTGGTCTTACTTCACCTGTAGAGAATCCTGGGAAATTATAGTGTAATAAAAATTTATTGTAGCCATTAAAGAATGCTCCATCAATCATTTGCTCATCGTCCTTAGCACCTAAAGTTACGGAAGTCAATGATTGAGTTTCTCCTCTAGTAAAGATTGCTGAACCGTGTGCTGCTGGTAAATAATCAATTTCCGTCCAAATTGGGCGAACAGTACGTACATTACGGCCATCCAAACGAATTCCTTCGTCTAATACTAGATTACGAACAGCATCGTATTGAACATCATGATAATACTTTTTCATTAAGAATTTGGTATCATCATCTAATTCCTCACCTAAAGTGACAAAAAATGATTCGCCAATTTCTGCAAATTTAAGGGAGCGTTCGTGTTTTGAAGATCCTGATTTTGCAACAGCATATACTTGATCATAAGTTGCCGCATAGATCGCATCTTTCAACGCTGGGTTTGTAGGCTCGTGGTTGAATTCACGTTTTGTTGCTGAACCCACTAATGCCGCTAATTCTACTTGTGCAGCTACTTGTTTTTTAATTGCTTCATGTGCAAATGCGATAGCTTCGACCATTTCTTCTTCAGAAATTTCTTTACATTCACCTTCTACCATCACGATATCCTGAGCAGAACCTGCAACAATAAATTCTAAGCTTGCTTTTGCTAATACAGAAACGCGTGGATTGATGATTAATTGACCATCAACTTTGGCTACGCGTACTTCTGAAATAGGTCCATTGAATGGGATGTCAGATACAGCGATTGCCGCAGATGCTGCTAATCCAGCTAAGGCATCTGGCATGATTTCTTTGTCTGCAGATATTAAGCTTACCATAACTTGGGTGTCAGCGTGGTAAGTTTCTGGGAACAAGGGGCGTAAAGCCCTATCTATCAATCTAGAAATCAAAACTTCATAGTCTGAAAGTCTTGCTTCACGACGTAAAAATCCTCCTGGAATACGACCTGTAGAGGCATATTTCTCTTGATAATCTACCGATAATGGAAGAAAATCAACCCCTGTTTTAGCTTCCTTTGATGAAACTACTGTTGCTAATAGCATGGTGGCTCCTTGTTTTAATACCACTGAACCATCAGCTTGTTTAGCTAATTTACCGGTCGACAATTCAATAGGAGCAACGTCGCTCCCCATGTCGATGGTTACCTTCTTTTCGTTATAACTCATTTTGTTTTCTTTGATGATGCATTTGCGTCATTGAATATGCATCCGTTTATTTTGACTTTTTTAATCAAACAAAGGTAATAAAAATTAGATAATAGATAGCGGACATTAAACAGGAGATTTTGTGCCGTTAAATGACTGGAATTGAATGATCGTATCAAAGTCTAGGGCTTTGTAGGAACTAGCCTTTAGCCAATAAGTCAATACATGGGGTTCGGGCTTCAAAGCCGCCTTGCATAGTCCAAGATCCTTGGTCTCAAATCTTGGTTTTTTTTCATGGCTCAGAATTCAACCGTTCCCTCTGAGTTTGTATTTGCAATGGGGAGTGTGGATCATGGTGTTGATTTTCTGTTGCTAGGGGAGGACTCCAGTTGCAGTAAGCGAGTTGATCCTGAATCTTTTCGATAAGTTTTCTAACGTTCTAAGTTCATTTGAACTTGGATATTAGATGGATCTCATTCGGATCTCCTTTGGATTTCTTCGTTGAAGATCCGAAGGAGATCCGACGGAGATGCGCCCGAGATCCGGTTAATTGAAAGGTGTTTTTAAATAGATTACAGTGTGAAAGCTTTGATTATTAGTGGGGTATGTATGCTGTAAATTGCTTTTTCATACGGAGGTTGAAAGTCCAATTAGCTGGGGGTACTAGGAAAAGAAAAGGGCTTTCAACATGTGTTGAAAGCCCTTTGAATCTTTTTTACTAAAAGCTTATTTGATAATATCACGTAAGCCTAATCCTTTGATGATGGCACGGTATCTATTGATATCTTTTTTGTACAGATAAGCTAATAAAGAACGACGTTTACCTACTAACATTTGTAGAGAACGTTGTGTATTAAAATCTTTTCTGTTTTTTTTCAAATGCTCAGTTAAGTGAGCGATTCTTTTAGTGAATAAAGCTACTTGTCCTTCTGCAGAACCTGTGTTTGCTGCTGCACCTGCAAATTCTTCGAAGATACCAGCTTTGTACTCTTTACTTAAATACATCTCTTGAATAATATTAAAGCGTTAAAAATTCTGTTAATTGGCTGCAAAGATAGCATCTTAATCTGTAAACTGAAAATTTATATCAGATTATTTCGGTTTGAATGACAGCTCCTTATCCAATTAAACTTTGATATAAATTTTCTTTTTATCTAACCAATAGCATATTACCCACATAAAGGCTACAAAACATAAAGAGAATACAAAAGAACCAAGCTCTGCTGGACCTGGAATCTGGGCGCAAATGTTTTTGTAAAACCAGGTTAAGGGGTGGATCGTTATTGGAATTCCTTGTTCGTTTACGCCATTAGGAATTCGGATAAAATCCAGTAGGTCTGCAAATACGCCACTTAGTACAAAAATGAAAAGGGGATTTTTTCCAAATACATCGAAAAATTTCGTTAACCAATTTTTTACACCTTGCACTTCGATATACCATATCATGGTTCCAATACATAGACTTGCTAATCCTGTCGTATATAATACGTAAGAGCTTGTCCATATTTTTTTATTTATTGGAAACCCTAAAGACCAAGTCCATCCAAGTACGATGAGTATAAAGCCTGTAACCATTAATCCCGAAAGCAATTTAAAATGATGCTCGGTAGAACTTGGTACTTTTTTCCAAAGCCAATTGACCTGACCTTGGTTTTTGATAAAAACACCTACTAAATAACCAAATACCACTTGTATAATAGCTGGTAATGTGCTGATTAATCCCTCTGGGTCAAATGGAATTCCTTCCCCTTTATACATATGAGCTACCCCTAGGATTTGCTTATCTATGTCAGTTCCAAACCAACCTTCCAACGAATATGGATCTCCAGTACCCAAAAAGGCACAAAGTCCCCAATAGGCAAAGAGCAAGATCGCTGAAACTAGAATTAAGTTTTTAGGTTTTAAATAATACGCTAAAATTGAGGCGAAGAAATAAGCAAGCGCTATGCGTTGTAAAACCCCCAAAATACGAACTCCACGCTCAGGATCGCTGGGGTTTACCCATTCTCTAAATTGCCAAGCTTGATCTACCCATTGTACAAATGGGAACCAATTTAATCCTAATCCAATCAGGAAAATTAGAATTGTTCTTTTAATCACTTTAGTCCAAAATACCCCATCTCCAGCTTCTTGCAGTCTTGGAATGACAAATGACATCGCATTTCCAACGGCAAAAAGAAAAAATGGAAACACTAAATCCGTGGGGGTGCAACCATGCCATGGTGCATGCTTTAAGGGAGCAAACATATATGCCCAAGTTCCCGGATTATTAACCATAATCATTAAGGCTACTGTAGCCCCTCTGAATACGTCTAATGAATAATAACGTGGTTTCATAGTTTCAATTAATCTTCGAAAATAATCATTTTTTGTTACACCTATTGATTTACAAGAAACTTAGTAATGAGTTTGGAAATACTAATTATACCTCAATAAGTGCGGTTCATTAATGTTTTTTATTAAAAACATATGTTTGACTTATTAAAAATTTTAAAAAGAATTTGCATGTTATCTAAATTTTAATTTATCTTTAATTTAATATTAACGCCTAATTATTTGAACCAGTGGAAACTTTAAAATTATCGATATTAAAGAACTTGTATTTTAAAAATCCTCAATCTATAGCCGATTTAAGTTTACATATTGGTAAAAGCTTACCGAATATTACGAATGCCGTTAATAAACTTTTAGAAGGTGGATATATTTCACAGGATGGTTTGGCGCCGTCTACAGGCGGAAGAAGAGCCGCACAATTTATTCCCATCGCGAGTCAATTACCGAAGATGCTTTGTGTCGCTATCGATCAATTGTATTCTTCAATCGTATTAATGGATTTTAATAATCAATTTTCCAGCCCCATAAAGACACGAGAAATTGACCTGAATTCAAAGGAAGCGTATCATAATTTAAAATCTTTTATATCTGAAGTCCTCTTGTCGAGTGATCATGCTAACATATATGGGATTGGGGTTACTATGCCAGGTTTTGTAGATAGTCATAGCGGCAAAAATAATTCGTACCCAGCAAATTCACCTTGGTACGATTTAAAGGCCAATTTGGAAAGCGCTTTTAATTTTCCTGTGTTTGTGGAGAATGATTCTTCGGCCATTGCGATTGCTGAACATCGGTTTGGAGTGGCAAATCAATCCAAAAATGTCATGGTGGTCAATTTGAATTGGGGTGTGGGTTTAGGAATGATTTTAGACAATGAACTCTATCGTGGACATAGTGGCTATGCTGGTGAATTTAGCCATATACCGCTATCTAACACCAATAAGCTATGTTCTTGTGGTAAAAAAGGTTGTTTAGAGGTGGAAGCTTCCTTAATTGCAGCGGTGGAATTTGCCGTTGATAAATTAAAAACAGCGGAAGAATCTTCCCTTCAGTCGCATTATCAAGAACATCAAACCATTACAGGAGATCAATTAATAGAAGCAGCGATAGAAGGTGATCAATTAGCTATTGAATCGATTCGACGTATTGGCTATATGTTGGGAAAAGGTATTGCTACGCTCATCCATATTATCAATCCCGAACAGGTCGTTATCAGTGGTCGAGGCGCCAAGGCGCAACAAATTTTATTACCCCAGGTACAAAGTGCATTACTTGAATTTAGTATTCAACGATTATCCAAACATACAAAGATTGAATTTTCACAAACCAAAAATATACAGCTATTAGGTTCCGCATGCGTTGTTGTGGGGAATGCTGATCGTTCAATTTATAAACAAATCACAAGAATCAATTAACTAAATCATCAATCAATGAGCAAACTTTACTCTATTTGCTGCATGATAACACTGTTAATGCTATTCGGCATCGATGTGTTATATGCGCAACAATCTGTTACGGGGAGAGTTACAGATTCGAATGGAGCTTTACCTGGTGTAAGTGTTACGGTAGTTGGAACTAATCGTGCAACACAAACAAGCATCGAAGGAAATTACTCTATTCAAGCATCAAACGGTGAAAAAATCCGTTTTTCCATATTAGGCTATGTAAGCCAAATCATCACAATTACATCCAGTACACATGATGTAGTTTTGCAAGAAGAAGCAGGCAATATCGACGAAGTAGTCGTGACAGCCATGGGTATTAAACGTGCTCCTAAAGAATTAGGGTATGCGATGAGCACGGTAGAAGCCAAAGAGCTGACGAAAACGGGTTCGCCAAACTTTGCTGGAGCATTGTATGGAAAAGCACCTGGAGTACGTATTTCTGCGTCACCAGGAGGTGCAACATCGGGTATCAATATTAATATCCGCGGAACAAATTCTATTTCCTTAGGTTCTCAACCATTAGTTATTATCGATGGGGTTCCAATGCGTCAATCCGGATTTAATAATTCCAACTTTTGGGGGGATAGTAGATCCAGAGGAAATGGGTTAGAGGATTTAAATCCAGAGGATATCGAGACAATTTCGGTCTTGAAAGGAGCTTCTGCAGCGGCATTATACGGTTCTGAAGCGATGAATGGTGTCGTTGTTGTAACGACGAAATCAGGAAAAGGAGGTCAGGGATTTTCTATTGATTTTAATACTACGTATACCCATGATCAAATAGCCTATTTGCCAAGATTTCAAGATGTAAGGGGGCCAGGATATCCAGTTCATTACGCTGATGGTGGTCAAGCAGCAGATCGATTTTTCTATTATGGACAGGATCAAGCTATTAATGGGGTAAACCGGGGTGTACTAGCTGCAACGGTCAATTTTGGTCCTAAATTCGATGGCTTACCAACGATTGCTTGGGACGGTGTCGTTCGCCCATATAGCGCCCAAAATGCCTATGGCAAATTTTTCAATAACCCGAATAATACGATTTTCAATGTCGCATTAGGCCATGCAACGGAAAGTTCCAATATTCGCTTTTCGTTATCCCGTCAAGATAATGAAATGACTTCTATGGATTCCTATAATCGTAAAAACATAGCGAATCTAAACAGTAACTTTAAGTTATGGGATAAATTCACCACGGATGTCGTTGTAAATTTCATTAATCAGGATACTTATAACAGACCATATATGACGGATCGCCTGATTAATAATTTTACGGGTATGATTTCGACTTGGGATAATCCAGAATGGTACCTTAATAAGTATCAAACGAGTTTAGGCTATCGTGCAGTAATGGGATCAGGACAAAGTTTAACCCCTAATGAGAATATCAGGTATAATGGGTATAAAGCGGATGTTTTAGATTATTTCTGGAATATTAAAGCCAGACAATATCAGGAATTCTCAAATCGTATTATGGGTTCCTTTACCAACACTTGGCAAGCAACAGAAAATTTGACATTAAGAGCTCGTTTCTCTGCGGATATAACCAGTGCAAAATTAGAAGATAAAAAACCAAATACGGTGCCTTTAGAGTATGGTAATAATAATGATATATCACAGTATCAATTGACCAATCAAACAGGTAAAATTTATTATACGGATTTATTAGCAACGTATGCGTTGCCAATCAACGATGAGAATAAATTAACCGCCATGGCGGGGTATACTGCAACTAAATATGAATTTCTTACCCAGAACAGTTATACAGATGGGGGCTTAAGTGTACGAAATTGGTTTAACTTAAATGCTTCAGTAAATAATGCAAGAACCAATTCAACCGTTCAGCATTCTTTAAGGGATGCGATATTTGGAACCTTAAATTATAATTTTAATGATTATTGGTTTGTTGAAGGAACATTAAGACGGGAACGTATCAGTATGATGCACCCGAAAAATAGTGTGCTTTATTATCCATCGGTGAATACCAGTTTAATTTTGAATGAGGCATTTGAGATGCCTGATTATGTGAACTATGCCAAGTTAAGAGCATCTTGGGGTATTGTTGGTAATTATCCAATGATTTTCCAAAGTCCAATCAGTTACACTCAAAATACATTAGGTGATCAAAATACAGGAGGTTCGGTAATTTATACCTTGATTCCTACATCAAGTTTTGGAAATTTTGATATTAAACCAGAAACCAAAAAAGAGGTTGAATTTGGTATAGAAGCTAAATTTTTAAATAATCGTTTGGGTTTTGATGTTACCTATTATAATGGACAAATCAGAGATCAAATATTGGATTTATCATTGCCAATTTCTTCCGGATCATCTTCGATCTTAGCCAATGTGGGAACTTTACGGAATCAAGGTTGGGAGTTTGCTATTAATGGTACCCCAATTCAATCGGATAATTTCCGTTGGTCTAGTACCTTAAATTTTGCGTTCAATAGAAATAAAGTCGAAAAATTAACAGGTGAGTCGAATGAAATCCAACATAGTTTCATCGATGGTGATGCGGCCAAGATTGTTTCTAGGGTTGGTGAATCTTTAGGGGATATTTATGTTCGACCAGTACGTAAGAATGATGATGGGGAGCAAATTGTAGCAAGCAATGGTTTATATGCATTGGATAATACGAAGTATGTATTTGCTGGAAATAGTTTGCCAAAGTCTACAGGTGGTTTTTTTAACTCATTTACCTACAAAAATTTCACTTTAGATGCATTAATTGATTACCGATGGGGTGGATATATGATGCCTACTGGGATTAATTGGATGATGTCTCGTGGCTTATTGGAAGAGACCCTTCAGAATATGGATGCAGAACATGGAGGGATTACCTATTATAAGAATGCTCAAGGTGTTGGGATTGCACACAATGGTGCTACGGGTCCTAATGGCGAAGAAGTTTATGACGATGGTATGCTGATTGAAGGGGTGTTAGATAATGGTAGTCCGAATACGAATGTGATTTCTCAATCCACTTATTTCAATTCTACTTATAATTGGGGAGGTCCTCAATATAGTTCAGTTTCTCGTTATGAGCTTTATGTGAAAAAGAATAATTACATCAAAATGCGTGAAATTTCCTTGGCTTATCGTTTGCCAACAGAAGTGGCAAATAGACTAAGAGCTAAAAACTTAACCTTATCAGCATTTGGTAGAAACTTGTTCTTCTTATATCGCTCCTACAAGCATCTTGATCCAGAGCAAATGACTGGGGGATCCCACTGGACACAACAAATTACAAATGCAGGAACAGCTCCTGCGACGAGAACTTATGGTTTAATGTTACGTGCTAGCTTTTAATCACTATGAAACTATATAAATATATGCTGCTTTTTGGTCTATGCTCATCAAGTATGCTCGCTATAACCTCATGTAAGAAATCTAGTTTTGAGGAATTATATACTGATCCAGGGAAAGTTGGAGAAAGTACTGTTGAAAAACAATTTGCTGGAATTACCTACGCTTATCGGGAATTAATTGTTCCGAGTTATTGGAATTATTTTGTCATCTTAAGGTCTTCAGCTATTCGCTATGTTCAGGCTACAGGATGGGCCAATGAAACCAATCAATTAAACCCGGGAGGTGCTTCGGTACAAGATCGTTGGAATACCTATTATGCTGGCTTAGCACAATTTCGCGAATTTGAGAAACTTTATGCTTCCTTGAGTGAGGTAGATAAGACCGCTAAGAAAATATTCTATGATGCGGCAAAGGTTTTATTTTACAATCAAACGCATCAGGTAGTGGATTTGCATGGAGATATACCATGGACTCAAGCCGGATTACTTAATACGAATGATGCCGATTATGCGAATTCATTTGCACAATATGACAGTGCGGAAGATATCTATAAAAAGATGTTGGATGATTTGAAAGTCATTGCTAATGATTTAAATACAATGACATTGTCTACTAGTGTTGCAAATTCTTTCAAATTACAAGATTTGATTAATACAGGTGATCTTACTACTTGGAAAAGGTATACGAACTCCTTACGTTTGCGCATGTTGACACGTGTAAGTGCAGCGCCGAATTTTTCTGCTCGTGCAACACAGGAAATAGCGGAAATTGTAGGAAATCCAACGAACTATCCTTTAGTCTTGACCAATGATCAAAATATTGATATGGATATTGTGAATCCAGGCACAGACATAAATGCAAGGGGATTTAGGGATGGAATTGAAAGTTGGAATGCCAATATTGCTAGTAAGGTGATGATTGACCATATGAAAACAAATGTTGATCCACGGTTAGCATTTATTTTCGAACCTGGAGAGGGCTCAAGAGCTGCAGGGGAATATATTGGTTTAGATCAATCTCTACCAAGCTCTCAACAGCAAACAATGATTGCTGGAACGCAGGCAAATCCGAGTAAAATTGCACTATACAATCGTTCGACTTTTTCAAGAAATGAACGTTTTCCTGGAATATTAATCTCTGCTTCGGAAATTCAGTTTTTATTAGCGGAATATTATTTGAAATCTGGAAATGCGGCGAATGCAAAAACGGCTTTTGAAAATGGAATCAAAGAATCTATTGCGTTATATCCAGCTATCCGTAAATTGAGTGCAGATAATACGACAGCTGAAGCGGCTGCGCCAACCGTAGGACAGATTAATACCTATATAAGTAATATCGGTTGGGGAGTAAATAATTTACAATTAATTGCTACGCAAAAATGGTTACATTTTAACATCGTGCAACCATTGGAATCCTGGGCAGAGGTGAAGCGATTAAATTATCCAACGTTTACTTTTAATGTGGAGCCATCTGATATTCAAAAAACAGCACCCGTTAAATGGTATTTACCAGCAAGTGAAGTTAACTTAAACTCCGCAAATTATGAAGTGGTAAAAAGTACGGACAATGTAAATACGAAGTTATTCTGGGATGTAAACTAATTTTCACACTACTCATTATAAAGAGGCTGTTTCAAGACGAAACAGCCTTTTTTATTTTTTAAGGAAACGTTAATCGAATTGATCTGTTGAACGGGGTGAAATTTGAAGGTAAAGCACCGCGCTATTTTTTAAGGCTTGTGAATTCTGATCATTTTATTTTATCTTCAAGACATGAAAAGATTTTTCTTAAACCTATGTTACCTTATTCCCTTAATTTGTGCGGCACAAGAATCAGAGGAACTTGCGCTATGGTACAATAAGCCTGCATCGCAGTGGGTGGAAGCATTGCCAATTGGTAATGGTCGTCTTGCTGGGATGGTTTTTGGAGATCCGGTTAATGAGTTAATTCAGTTGAATGAGGAGAGTGTTTGGGCTGGTTCAAAAATTAACAACAATAATAAAAAATCAGCTGAATATTTACCCATAATACAAAAGGCAATATTTGAGAATCGTTTTGATGAAGCAAAAGATTTAGCAAATAAATACATGGTGGGCACTCCCCCGCGGATTCGATCCTATCAACCACTAGGAGATTGGAGATTTCATTTTCCATGGGAAAAAGAGTCGGTAGGAAATTATAAGCGTAAGTTAACCTTAGCTGATGCTGTTCACCGAACTCAATATACAGTAGGTGAAAATCAAATTACTCAACAAATTTATGTTTCTGCCAATCATGAGGTAATGATGGTTGAAATTGAGTCTACTGCACCAATTAGTTTTGAAACGCATATTTCTAGGGAGCGTGATGTGAGGGTATATGAGAAGGCGAACGACTATGTGTATTATACGGGTCAGATCCATGATAAAGAAGATGAAAGTCAAGGGCCAGGAGGAGATCATATGTCTTTTGCGACCCTATTAAAAGTAGTTTTTTGTGATGGATCTTATGAAACCTATGCACAGGATTCTTTAGCAGGAATTCGGGTTAAACAAAGTAAAAAGGTCGTTTTTGCTTTAGCAGGAACTACAAATTATGTCCAATATTTATTAGATTACAATCCGGATATATTTCCCTTAAATACTTGTAAAACCATCATGGAAAGGCTAGATGATCATTCTTCAGCTACGATTAAGAAGAATCATATCGCAGAGCATGGGCAAAAATTCAATCGATTGGAATTTAGTTTGGGTGCTGATGCTAAAGCGCATATTCCAACGGATGAACGATTGAAGGCATTTGGAAATGGTTCGGAGGATTTGAGCTTGCCGGTATTATTCTATCAATATGGCCGCTATTTATTAATGTCATCCAGTAGGTCACCGGGAGTGCTTCCTGCAAATTTACAAGGCATTTGGAATAAGGATTATGAAGCGCCTTGGAACGCAGACTTTCATACCAATATAAATCTTCAAATGAATTATTGGCCGGCGGAGTCTGCTAACTTATCAGAAACTAGTTTGGTGTTAATGTTGTTTTTTGATCGGCTATCTAAAGAAGCAACAAAAACAGCAAAAGAAATGTATAATGCAAACGGATGGACCTTGCATCATTTGACTGATCCATTTGGAAGAACTGGGGTTGCTGATGGAGTTTGGGGTCTTTCTCCCATGAATGGGCCTTGGATGGCTAATAGTATGTATGAATATTACGCCTATAATGAAAACGTTCAAGTGTTAGAACATGTGCTGTATCCCATCCTTAAGGGTTCAGTTGAATGGCTATTGGATTTTTTGGTAGCTTCTCCTGAAGGTTATCTTGTCACGAATCCATCTCATTCTCCTGAAAACACATTTAAAACGATTGTAAATGGAAAACAAGTGCAATCTCAATTGTCTTATGCAAGTACAATCGATATTCAAATAATCTTGGAGTTATTTAGAAATTTTGAAGAATCAGCTAGGGTATTAAATAAAGATCAAGATCTTCTAAATCGGGTGAAGGAGGTTTCCACTAAATTACCACCCATTCAAGTCGGGAAAAATGGGACGATACAAGAATGGATTCATGATTATGAGGAAGTGGAACCTGGACATAGGCATATGTCACATTTATTAGGTTTGTATCCTGGGCGATCCATTACTCCAAATGAGCCTGTACTATTTGAAGCCGCAAAGAAAACTATTGAAACAAGGTTGTCTGCAGGGGGTGGACATACCGGTTGGAGTAAAGCGTGGATTGTAAATTTTTATGCCCGTTTATTGGATGGCGAACAAGCCTATCAGCATTTGCTAGGTTTGATTGGGAAAACATGTTTACCCAATCTGTTTTCTACTCATCCGCCATTTCAAATTGATGGTAATTTTGGTGGAACCGCAGGGATTGCTGAAATGTTACTGCAATCTCATCTTCAGGAAATACATATTTTACCTGCTATTCCCAAGGCTTGGGGAAGTGGCAAGGTCAAAGGAATTCGAGCGAGAGGAGATTTAACTGTAAATATGATTTGGCAGAATCATGAAATACAAGAACTGCAAATACATTCAAATAAAGCAAAAGAGTCTTCCATACATTTCAAAGGTCAAGTTCATCGGGTAAGCCTTAAGAAGGGATGGAATACGATTAGCAAATTGTTTCAAAAAATATAAATATAATAAATTAAAAAAAATCGTTTTACTCATTAAAGTGTAGTCTTCACATACTAAAACTGGCTATTCACTCATTGCTAATATTAAATGTATTTACATGAATTAGTTTCACGGCAATTGTATTGTTGAATTACGAACTGTTAATTTATGAAATCATTTAGGTTGTTATGCTCCATTGCCATGATTACTTGCCTAATGGCCTGTAAAAAAGGGGATCCAGGAGCTGAAGGTAAAAAAGGAGACACAGGCGCAGTTGGTCCACAGGGTGAAAAGGGATTGGTTGGGGAGAAAGGGGCCGATGGTTCTACTATATATAGTGGAACAAATGTCCCGGCATTAAGTATAGGGAAATTAGGGGACTATTATTTAAGGACAAGCACTGGCGTATTGTATGGGCCTAAAGTTGCTGCAGGTTGGGGAGCTGGGGTTAATTTAAGAGGTACTGCTGGAGCTAGTGGGTCAAAAATACTAAGTGGTACTGAAATTCCATCGACTACTTTAGGAGCTCTTGGTGATTTTTATTTTCAATCAAACACTTATTTGTTTTATGGGCCAAAAACAGCCTCAGGTTGGGGAACTGCCGTAAATTTACGTGGAAGTACAGGTACTGCGAATGTCATTTATAGTGGATGGATGGTTGGGGTTAGGCAAAAAGATTCTACGATCGATAACAGCTTATTACGAATAGCACATATTTATGCGCCAAGAATAACACAAGATGTAATGAACCGGGCTACGGTATTGATGTATATAACATTAGGTGGTAGTTCCATCCCTTTACCCTACACCTCCAATGCTTCTGGTGTCACCAGTACGATTTCATATTTATTAAAAGAACGAGAAATTGTGATTACAAGGTTAAGGCATGATCATGTAATTAATACGACCTCTTTTAATTCCAGTCTCAGGTTTCGGTATGTTATTATTCCGGGTGCGGTTATGGCTAAATGGAGGGAGGAGCGTAAAATAGATGTAAAGGATCCAAAAGCTTTAGAGCAAGCTTTGAAAGAAATGCAATATTGAGGGATATCATACTAAACATAAAAAATGGGTGACATATTGTCACCCATTTTTTGTTTGTTACAGCATCATCACCTCAGGTATTTCAGCTACTTTTTTATAATATTCAATAACCTCATCGGCGTTGACTACATAGTTTTGTATGGTTATGGACGTGTATTTTCCACCGGAAGAGCTTTTTTCTGCAAATTTTGCACTCGGATGTTTAAAAATCGCTTTCACTTCTTCCATTTTATTTGAATCAGTCTTCACAATGAATTTAAAGCTATAAATCGATGGAAATTGCTCGACATCTATTAATTTGTCTCGAAAAGTTTTGTAAAAATCTTGATTTCCAGTGCTTTCAAAATCTTTTACATTAATGCTATTATTGAAATCTGACATGTGTTATTCTCCTTTAGCTAGTAATAACAATAAATGTACCTATTCTAATTTAGCTGACAATTAGCTGTTCAAATGGAAATTGCAAAGGAAGTAAAGATTAAATTCTGGGATTTAGTTTGTTTAACTTTTATACCTATGATTTTTTTTAGCAATTTATTTAGCGATGTGTTGCTAAAATTTAGCTATATTTATATATTTGAAATATTATAAACTTGAGAACTAACCTACAATGAGAAAACGCATTTTAATAAGTGATATAGCTAAAAATCTAGGTGTGTCTGTGACTACCGTATCATTTATCCTGAATGGAAAAGCAAAAGAAAAAAGAATAAGTGAGGGATTAACTAAGCGTGTACTGGAATATGTAAAGAAAGTAGGCTATAAACCCAATCAATTGGCACAAAGTCTACGTACAGGGCAATCTAAAATATTAGGACTGATCGTGGAAGATATTTCCAATCCCTTTTTCTCGAATGTGGCCAAATACATTGAACGAATAGCTTATGATAATGGCTATCATATTATCTATTGTAGTATGGATAATGATGAGACAAAAGCAAAGGAACTTATTCAACTATTTTATGATAGGCAAGTGGATGGCTATATCATTACACCACCTGAAAACCTGGAAGACACCTTGTCGAATTTGATAAAGAACAATGTGCCATTGGTATTATTTGACCGATATATTCCACAATTGGAAACCAACTATGTGGTTCTTGATAATTTTAAAGGAGCATTTGAAGCGACGAAACATTTATTAGCCGATCCTAAGAACCGTAGAATCGGTTTTGTATCCCTATATTCTAATCAAACCCAGATGCGCGATCGTTTGGATGGCTATATGAGTGCAATAGATGAGTTTCAATTACAGGCATATATCAAAAAAGTTAAAATGGATGAGAATCAAGACTCCGCCATTGATCAACTTTATGAATTCATTTCTTCTAATAAATTGGATGCGGTGTTGTTTGCTACGAATTATTTAGCAATTGATGGTTTAACCGCGGTTAAAAAGTATAAAATCAAATTACCAAGAATGGTAGCGTTTGATGATCATACCTTATTCAAATTATATGAACCAAGTATTAGTGTGGTGACTCAAGATACTTCGACTATTGCCAATGAACTCATCCATACCTTATTGAATGAGATTAAGGGAAAAAATAAAGAATTGCAGAAAATTGTTATTCCGAGTGAATTATTAATCCGGGATTCCTCTACTATTGTGGAGGAGGACTTGGTATAAATTTCATCGAAATAGAATTGACACAGTGTCTCGTGTTTTTGGAGGTGAATCCTTCGCCTTCAAAAACATGACCTAAGTGGGCGCCGCAAGCTTCACATAAAATTTCAGTCCTTCTTCCATCCGCATCCACAATTCGTTTTACCGAACCTTTTATTTCATCATCGAAACTTGGCCATCCACAGTGGGATTCAAATTTATCCTTTGAAAGGTAAAGCGCGGCATCACATCTTTTACAGACATAAGTTCCAGCTTGCTTATTGTTTAGTAACGAACCTGTGAAAGGTCTTTCAGTACCTTTATGCACAATTACATATTCTTCTTCAGGACTTAAGGGATTAAATTTTTTGGGAGTTTCCATAGACTTATGCGCTTGATTTGTTTGTGATTTAACACAATTTGAAAAAATAAACAAACATAATAGACATATTATTGCTTTCATATACAACGAAGTTAGCATATTATCCTAGAATAAAAATCATATAAATGTTACTTTAAGCCGAGTAGGGCAATGAAAATTGAATTATTTAGAATGAATATAAATTGATAAATTACGTCATGAAATTGTCAGGGATTGCTTAATAAGTTATACTTTTGTGCATTGTTTTGTACGGTATTGTGTACAAATACTAGAGAGTCAACAATTAATTATTACACATAAAATAGTATAAAGTGCTAAATATGAGAAATATCTCATCCGTTTTGGGAAGACTTGCGAAGTCAATATCGATCAGTTTGGTATTGTTATTTGCCGTAACAACTGTTGCACAAGCTCAGGATGCTGCAAATGGTGGTGCGCTGTTTAAAAAGAATGCCTGTAATTCTTGTCACACCTTAGGAAGAAAAGGTGCTGGTCCAGATTTGGTAGGATTAAGTTTGCGTCGTGAAGAGGCTTGGATTATTAAATGGATTCACAATCCGCAAGGAATGATTGATTCTGGTGATTCTCAAGCCGTGGAATTAAAGTCTCAGTATAGTACTGTGATGGCTCCATATGCGCATTTATCAGAAACTGATATCAAAGATATCATTGCTTATGTACAAGCAGAAGAGGTTAAGTTAGCTGAAAAAGCTAAAAAGACCGAAGCTAATGGTGGAGGTGCTGGTGGAAGTTCTGATGCGAGCAATATGATGATTATTGGCTTGATCGCATTATTTGTGGTTTCAGTAGCCGTTATTTTTGCGTTAAACCGAGTAACCAAAACCTTAGAAAAGGTAATTTCAGCGAATAAGGAAGCGATTGCCGAAGCGCAAGCGAAACACGAAGAAGCTGGTGAAAGCAGTACAGCAAAATTTGCGAAAGCATTTTTAAAGAATAAGAAATTGGTATTCTTTGTCGTGCTGATGCTGGTTGGCTTACTAGGTGTTTTGGGCTGGCAAACGATGTGGAATGTGGGAGTGCACCAAGGTTACAAACCTGTACAACCAATTAAATTCTCACACCAAGTACATGCTGGTGTAAATCAAATTGAATGTCAATATTGTCATGGTGGTGCTTTTAAATCCAAAAATGCATCTATTCCTTCAGCGAATGTATGTATGAATTGTCATAATACAGTGACTGGATCGGATCACTATGATGGAAATATATCTCCAGAGATTGCGAAATTATACCGCGCTGTGGATTGGAATCCAGATACTAGATCCTATGGAAATAATCCTAGACCTATTGAATGGGTAAGAATTCATAACCTACCAGATTTTGCATATTTCAATCACTCGCAACACGTAACAGTGGCTGGTGTGGAATGTCAAACTTGTCACGGACCAATCCAAGATATGGAAGAAGTTTATCAATATTCTCCATTGACTATGAAATGGTGTGTGGATTGTCATAAGGAAACAGAAGTGAATAAGGATAATGCTTACTATGATCAATTAATTGAGGCGCATGAGAAGTTGAAAAAAGGAGAGAAGATGACTGCGGCGATGATTGGTGGATTAGAGTGTGGTAAGTGTCACTATTAATAGAATAAATTTAGAATACGGAATCTTATATATATAGCTTAAATGGAAAGCAATAAAAAATATTGGAAAGGTTTAGAAGAATTAAATCAAACACCTGCTTTTGTACAAGGAAGTAAAGGGGAGTTTGCTGAACCTATTCCCGTAGAAGATGTGTTAAACGAAGCTGGATTAAGTACAAAAACTCCTCGTCGTGACTTTTTAAAGGCGTTAGGGTTCGGATTAGGTGCAGTAACTTTAGCTGCATGTAACCGTACGCCAATTCATAAGGCTGTTCCTTACGTGATCAAGCCGGAAGAAATTACTCCAGGTATCCCTAACTATTATGCTTCTTCTTTCAATGGACAAAGTGTGATCGTAAGAACGCGTGAAGGCCGTCCAATCTCATTAGAGGCGAATCCAAATGCAGTGGGATTAAATCAAGGGACAGATTCATCAACGACTGCTTCAGTTCTTGATTTATACGATATGTCTAAACTACAGCATCCTCAAATTGGAGGTAAGGATGTAGAATGGGCAAAATTGGATGCTGCTGTCATTGATGCATTAACGAAAGCGCAAGCTGCTGGAAAACAAATTACTATTGTTTCCAATACCATCAATAGTCCTTCCACATTAGCTTCAATTGCTGCATTAGCTGCGAAATATCCAGCGACGCAACATGTTCAAGTTGATGCTGTTTCTTACAGTGGTATCATTGAAGCAAACAAAGCATCATTTGGAAAGGCAGTTGTTCCTTCTTATCATTTTGATAAAGCTCAAGTTGTTGTTTCTGTTGCGGCAGATTTCTTAGGCACTTGGTTAGCTGGTGAAGAGCATACTCAAGATTACATTAAAAATCGTGACTATAAATCATTGAAAGGTGGTAAAATGTCACGTCATATACAGTTTGAATCTGGTTTATCACTAACCGGTTCAAATGCAGACGTTCGTGCTGCTATTAAACCTTCTGAAGAAGGGGCTGTATTGATTGCATTATATAATGAAATTACAGGTCAAGCAATAGCTGGAGGTACCACCAATGCGAAAGCGAAAAAGGTATTAACGCTTGCTGCCAAAGAATTGGTTAATGCAAAAGGTGCTGCAGTTGTTGTTGCTGGATCAAATGATAGCAATGTACAATTGTTAGTAAATGCGATTAATACCGCTTTGGGTGCATATGGAGCAATTATTGATTTAGATAATTATGCTAAACAATATCAAGGTTCAGACACTGGATTTCAACAATTTTTAACACAAGCTAAAGCAGGTCAAGTTGGTGTAGCATTTTTCTTGAATAGTAATCCTGTATACGATTACTTCAAAGTAGAAGATGTTAAAGCGGCAATTGCTAAAATTGATTATACCGTTTCTTTTGCAGATCGTGCTGACGAGACTGCATCAGAATTAAAAGCAATCGCTCCAAATTGTACTTTCTTAGAAGCTTGGGGAGATTCTTCAGCTAAAGAAGGCTTATTCACAATTATTCAACCTACGATCAATCCTGTATTTAATACACGCCAAGCTGAACAAAGTTTATTAGTTTGGGCTGGTGTGAATAAAGCGATACATGATTTTGTAAAAGAAAATTGGGAGACTAATATTCTTGCAGGAACTGGAAAAGTTTGGAAAGATGTTTTGCAACAAGGATTTGTTCATAAAGGATCAACTACAGGTTCAGCATATTCGGCTAATGTAGATGTAAATGCAGTTGCTACTGCAATTGCAGCAGATAGCAAGAAAATTGCTGGCGATGTTGAATTGAAACTTTATGAATCGTCTAGTTTGCGTGATGGACGTTATGCAAATAACGCATACTTACAAGAATTGCCAGATCCAGTTTCTAAAGTAACTTGGGACAATTATGCGGCGATTAATCCATCGGATGCAGAAGCACTAGGGATTAAAGAAACCGGTAAAGTGACTGTTGCTGCGAATGGATATCAAGTAGATTTGCCAGTAGTTTTACAACCAGGACAAGCTAAAGGGACTGTTTCAGTCGCTATAGGTTATGGCCGTACCAAAGTAGGTAAAGCAGGTAATCATGTAGGGGTGAATGCCTATCCGTTTGCTAGTTTAGTGAATGGTACCATTCAATTTGCTGCTAAAGCGACCTTAACTAAAGCTTCTGGAATTTATGAATTAGCACAAACGCAAACTCACCACAGCATCGAAGGTCGTAATATTGTTCGTGAAACTACATTTGCGAATTATTTAAAAGATCCAAATTCGGAATCTGGTCGTTTTTCTGATTCTCATAAAACATATGATTTATGGAATAAATATGAACAACCGGGTCATCGTTGGGTAATGGCGATTGATTTGAATGCATGTACAGGTTGTGGATCTTGTATCGTTGCATGTAATGTAGAAAATAATATTCCTGTAGTGGGTCGTGATGAGGTTCGTCGTCGTCGTGAAATGCACTGGTTACGTATTGACCGTTATTATACATTAAATCACGGAACAGATAAGTTGACCAAGGAAAATGATATTGCAAAAGCAAATGGCTTGGATTACGAAGATGTAACAGTGGTTCATCAACCGATGTTATGTCAACACTGTGAGCACGCACCTTGTGAGACTGTATGTCCAGTTTTAGCAACTGTACACTCGTCGGAAGGATTAAATCATATGGCTTATAACCGTTGTTTTGGAACACGTTACTGTGCAAACAACTGTCCATATAAAGTACGTCGTTTCAACTGGTTCAACTACTGGAATGATTCACGTTTTGATAACTACTTGAATAATGAATTCACTCAATTGGTGTTAAATCCAGATGTAACCACTCGTTCACGTGGGGTTATGGAGAAATGTTCAATGTGTATCCAACGTATTCAAGCAGGTAAATTACAAGCGAAAATTGAAAACCGTAAAGTAAAAGACGGAGATATTAAAATGGCTTGTCAATCAGCTTGTTCCGCAAATGCTATCATCTTTGGTGATGCTAACGATCCGGAATCAGAAGTTTCTAAAGCCTTACGTAATGAACGTGTTTATTATGTATTGGAAGAAATCAACGTACAACCAAACATTGGTTATATGACGAAAGTAAGAAACACGTTTGAAGCTTAATTTATTCTAGACTGAAATAAAATAACTATGTCATCGCATAACGAATCAATATTAAGAGAACCATTAATTACCGGCAAGGATATCACCTATGCAAAGATTACTGATGATATCTTACTTCCGGTAGAAAATAAACCGAACAAAGCTTGGTGGATAGGATTTACTGTTGCCGTTTTAGGAGCTATGTTATGGGTTGTAAGTGTTGGATATACCTTTTGGACAGGTATCGGCGCTTGGGGATTAAATAAAACTGTAGGCTGGGCCTGGGATATCACCGACTTTGTATGGTGGGTAGGTATTGGTCACGCAGGAACATTAATCTCCGCTGTATTATTATTATTCCGCCAAAACTGGCGTAACTCCATCAACAGATCAGCTGAGGCGATGACTATCTTTGCTGTAATCTGTGCGGCTACCTACGTTGTAGCGCACATGGGGCGTCCTTGGTTGGCATACTGGATTTTCCCACTTCCAAATCAATTTGGATCATTATGGGTAAACTTTAACTCACCATTGGTATGGGATGCGTTCGCGATCTCTACTTACTTTACTGTATCCTTAGTATTCTGGTACTGTGGATTATTGCCGGATATCGCATCTGTTCGTGACCGTGCTACAGGATTAAAACAACGTATTTATTCGATTTTATCGTTTGGATGGAATGGTTCTGTAAAGACATGGCAACGTTTTGAGATTGTATCATTAATCTTAGCAGGTATATCTACACCACTTGTACTTTCGGTACACACAATTGTATCCATGGACTTTGCAACTTCTGTAATTCCTGGATGGCATACGACGATCTTCCCTCCATACTTCGTAGCAGGAGCGATTTTCTCGGGATTTGCGATGGTACAAACCTTATTGTTAATTCTACGTAAGGTCATGAACTTTGAGAATTACATCACGATGTTCCACATTGAATCCATGAATAAAATCATCATGGTAACAGGATCTATCGTAGGTATAGCTTATTTAACGGAGTTGTTTATTGCATGGTATTCAGGTTCTGAATATGAAATGTATGCATTTGCGAATCGTGTCGCAGGACCTTATGCTTGGGCATATTGGGCGATGATGACTTGTAACGTAATCTCACCGCAGTTATTTTGGTTTAAGAAAATTCGTACCAGTATTCCTATCTCTTGGGTATTATCAATTGTTGTAAATATTGGGATGTGGTTTGAGCGTTTTGTAATTATCGTTACTTCTTTACACCGCGATTACTTACCATCGTCTTGGGCGATGTTCTACCCAACTTGGGTTGACGTAGGTATTTTCGTAGGTTCGATTGGATTATTCTTTACTTTGTTTTTGTTATTTATTCGTTTCTTACCGGGTATTGCGATTGCAGAGGTGAAATTGTTACTGAAAAGTTCCAGTTTACAACATAAAACCAAACTGGTTAAAGAGGGCGCATTTCCAGAGGATCAAGTGGAATACTTTAGAAACTCTTTGGAAAAATACGATACAGTTACAGAAGAGGATATTAACGCATTACGTAAAAAATAATAGCAATGAGCAATACAAAATATATACTAGGAAGTTTTGCAGATCCTGATGAAATGATGCACGGGATTGACAAGTTGCAAAAGAACAACATTAGCATTTATGATTGCTTTACTCCAATGCCAATACATGGTATTGAGGCTAAATTAGGAGTTAAGCCATCACGTTTACCAATAGCTGCATTTTTATTTGGTGCTACAGGTACCATCTTAGGATTTAGTTTATTGTTTTATACTATGGCCTATGATTGGCCGATGAATATTGGAGGTAAGCCTTCATTAGCATTGCCCAATTTTGTACCCGTAACCTTTGAGGTCACTATTTTATTGTGTGCTTTAGGTATGGTTGCAACTTTTTTCTACCGTAATCATTTGTTTCCGGGTCGTGCACCACGCGTGATGGACTTAAGAGCATCGGATGACCGTTTTATAATTGCTATAGATGCACATGAAAATACTGACCATGCCTTAATAGATAACTTATTGAAAGAAGCTGGAGCAGTAGAAGTTAAATACAATGAAAGAAAATATGTTAGCTATGAATAAGAAGAATTTTCTTGGAACTGTATGTGTAGCAGTTGCGTTGGCAGCTGTAGTTTCTGCCTGTGGCGATGGAACAACAAGGAGTACAGGTTTGGAATTTTCGCGTAATATGTATGATCCAATTGCTTTCAATCCGGATCAGCCAAATAAGAACTTTAAGAATAACCAAACTGCACAGTTACCTCCAGCAGGAACTAATCCGATTGGATTTGATAAATTTGAGTATACCAGCACTGTTGAAGATTACCAACGTGCAGGTGCGGAAGTTAAAAATCCATTACTAGTTAATGAAGCAAATTTAGTCGAAGGTCAACAATTATTCATTACTTATTGTGCTGTTTGTCACGGTAAAGAAGGAGCTGGAGACGGAGCAATAACAAAAGAAAGACAAGTTACGGATTCACGCGGAACTCGTTCCTTAGAGCAATTTCCTGCACCTCCATCTTTTCATGGTTCAGCAGGTACTCCATCATCAAGAGGAGGTTTAATGTCAGAATTGACAGATGGTAAGATTTTTCATACCATTACTTACGGATGGAACGCGATGGGATCGCATGCTTCTCAATTAACACCTGAAGAGCGTTGGAAAGTGGTAATGTTCGTTCATGAATTACAAAAAAAATAATCTAACATCGATATTATAAATGGGAACTCACAATCATCATCACGATTATAATTTCAGCGAGCAATACGAATTTAAAGGGTTAGGAAAAATCCTGAGTTTGATTGCGATCGTTGTAGGAATAGCCGCTATTTCCATTGGTTTACTATCCAGTGACCATATTATGGTTGAGCGTACATATGCCAATTTACTATTGATGGGTTATTACTTTACCTGTGTATGTGCAGCTGGTGCATTTTTTATTGCACTTCAAATGGTAACACAATCAGGTTGGTCTGCAGGATTAATCCGCATACCTCAAGCAATGGCGAGCATATTACCAATAGCTTCATTAGTATTATTAGTTATTGTAGGAGTAGGATTAACTTCACATAACTTATATCATCACTGGCACTTAGAAGGGATTGCCGATCCTGAAAGCCCAAATTATGATAAATTAGTAGCTGGAAAGGTGGCATTTTTGAATGTACCAGGTTTCTTGGTTCGTCAAATTATCTTCATGGGAAGTTACAGTATATTTGCCTTTATTCTTGCGAAGCTTTCTTATAATGAAGATTTAGCGGGCGGATTAAATTCTTATAAAAAGAGCTTTAAATTATCAGCTATATTCTTAGTAATTTTTGGTTTCACAACACCTATTTGGTCATTTGACACGATTATGTCATTGGAAGCACACTGGTTTTCAACCATGTTCGGTTGGTATAACTTTGCAGCCATGTGGGTAAGTGGAATATCTGTTATCGTTGTGATCTTAATCTTGGTTAAGAAAGCAGGATATATGACTTGGGTGAATGAGAATCATTTGCACGATTTAGGGAAATTAATGTTTGGTTTCTCTATTTTCTGGACTTATGTTTGGTTCGCTCAATTTATGTTGATTTGGTATTCAAACATTCCGGAAGAAACCGTTTATTTCTATAAACGTTGGGAACCTGAATATAAACCATGGTTTTGGTTAAGCATAATCATTAACTTTGTGGCGCCATTATTATTATTGGTAGACCGTGATGCGAAACGTAAGCAAAACATCATGTTGTTTGTTGCCATTTTATTATTGTGTGGACACTGGTTAGATTATTATATTATGATTATGCCAGGTACAGTAGAAACACATAGAGGATTTGGTTTTATTGAAATCGGTACTGCTATTGGTTTTGTTGGGTTATTTACTTTCTTGGTGATGAATAAATTGAGCAAACATGCGTTGGCTCCTAAGCATCACCCATTCATGGATGAGAGTTTAAATCACCAAATTTAATAGAGATTTAGTTGAAATAACGTTCAAACGTCTTATAAGAAATGAAGTTTAAAATACATAACAAATTTAAATCCTTACTAGGAGGATTGCTGGCGATTAACTTATTGCTAGCGGTTCCTTCCATAGCAGCGACGCAGGATTCTACAGCTGTTAGTGCGACTACTACTGCTGTAGCTGTTGATTCATCTGCTGTTGTATCAACTGATTCTACCGTTGCCGCGGCAACGGATTCAGCGACTGTTGCAGCTACTACTACTGCAAGTTCAACAGTAGCTAAAGCAACAACGACAGTAAAAGAAGAGAAAGTAATTGATCCACAGGTTTACAAAAACTTAGTGTATTATATTTTATTGTTCTTAATATTATGTACAGTTGTTGCCGTAATAGGAAAAGTACATGCGATTTATTCCTTAACCAAACGGGTTAATGGAAAATATAATCCTTTAGCAAATAATACCTTACAAGCAGTTTTGTTTTTCGTATTTCTTGTTGGCTTTTTAGCATTCATATATTACGGATACGCGGTTTGGGGTAGTTGGTCATGGCGTCCGGCAGTTACGGAACATGGAAAAGATATTGATAGAATGTTTATTATTACCACGGTGATCATTACGATTGTATTGGTAATAGTTCATATCTTATTATTATCGTTTACTTATATTTATAGAATGCGTGCGAATCGTACAGCATACTATTATCCGCACAACGATGCGATTGAAAGGTTATGGACGATAGTGCCAGCTGTTGTTTTGACAGTTTTAGTATTATTCGGTTTCTTTACTTGGAGATCAATCACTAATATTCCAGAGGAATTGAAAAATTCTGCACTTCAAGTAGAAGTATTAGGTGAGCAGTTTATGTGGACCGTACGTTACCCTGGAGCAGATGGAAAAATTGGTAAACGTAATTATAAATTGACGACACCAACAAATGCTTACGGTATCGATTTCAACGATAAAAATGCATGGGATGATATTAAAGGGGATGATATTGTAATTCCAGTTAATCGTTCTGTTCGTTTTCATATCTTATCTAAAGATATCATTCACTCCTTTTATATTCCTGATTTCCGCGTACAAGTGAATGCTGTACCAGGGATGACGAATTATTTTCAATTTACACCAACCGTTACTACAGAAGAAATGCGTGATCGTATGAACGATCCTCAATATGATTATGTAATGTTGTGTGCGAAGATTTGTGGTGAATCTCACTATAATATGCAAAAGAAAGTCGTAGTTGTTACGGAAGAAGAATATAAGCAGTGGTTAGCCACTCAGGGTAAATTCTTTACGGAAGATCTTCAAAAGGAATTTGCGCAAACAGGAACTGATGCGGAGTCAACTACTCGTATTGCATCTACAATAAATTAATAGATTAGAGAATATAAATTAGCATATGTCAACTACAGTTATATCGCACGACGCAGCTCATCATGATTCCCATGATCACCATCATGAGACGTTCTTGACTAAATATATCTTCAGTCAAGATCACAAGATGATTGCAAAGCAGTTTTTGATCACGGGTATCATTATGGCAGTTTTTGCCATGATCCTGTCGATTCTATTTCGTATTCAATTAGCTTGGCCAGATAAAGAATTTCCTATTCTCGAAGTATTCTTAGGTAAATGGGCTGAAGGAGGTCGAATCAAAGCGGATTTCTTCCTTTCTTTAGTAACTATCCACGGTACTATGATGGTCTTCTTCGTGTTGACTGCAGGTTTATCGGGTACATTTAGTAACCTATTAATTCCTTATCAATTAGGAGCACGTGATATGGCATCGCCTTTGATGAACATGTTATCGTATTGGTTCTTTTTTGTAGCTTGTGTGATCATGATTGCATCTTTCTTTATAGAAAGTGGTCCTGCATCAGCTGGTTGGACTATTTATCCACCGCTATCTGCCGTTCCCAAGGCGATTTCTGGATCAGGGCTTGGAATGACTTTATGGTTATTAAGTATGACTTTATTTATCGCATCTCAAGTTTTAGGTGGGGTAAACTATATTAGTACGGTATTGAATATGCGTACTAAAGGAATGGATTTATGGAAAATGCCATTGACTATTTGGTCATTCTTCTTAACAGCTATTGTAGGTTTGTTATCATTCCCAGTATTAGTTTCTGCGGTAGTCTTATTGTTCTTTGACCGTTCTGTAGGAACATCCTTTTATTTATCGGATCTAGTGGTTGGTGGTACTATTCTTCCAAATGAAGGTGGTTCTCCAATCTTATTCCAACATTTGTTTTGGTTCTTAGGTCACCCGGAAGTATATATCGTGGTGATGCCAGCTTTGGGATTAACTTCTGAAGTGATATCTACGAATTCTCGTAAACCAATCTTTGGTTACCATGCGATGGTATACTCTTTAGTGGGTATTACGGTATTATCATTTATTGTATGGGGTCACCATATGTTCGTGACTGGTATGAGTCCTTTCTTAGGAGGGGTATTTATGATTACCACGTTGATTATCGCTGTTCCTTCGGCTGTAAAAGCATTTAACTATATCGCTACTTTATGGAGAGGTAATATTCGATTTACTCCTGCCATGATGTTTGCTATCGGTATGGTTTCATTCTTTGTTTCTGGTGGTTTAACAGGATTATATTTAGGTAATGCTGCCTTAGACATCAATTTACATGATACTTATTTCGTCGTAGCTCACTTCCATTTGGTAATGGGTTCTGCTTCAATCTTTGGTATGTTGTGTGGTGTTTATCACTGGTATCCAAAAATGTTTGGCCGTATGATGGATGAGCGTTTAGGCTTCTTCCACTTTTGGTTAACTTTTATCGGAGCGTACTTAGTGTTTTTCCCAATGCACTTCATGGGTATTGATGGAGTTCCACGTCGTTACTATGCATTTACAGAGTTTCCATTTATGGAGAAATGGGTTTCCGTGAATATTTTGGTTACTTGGGCTGCTATTATTTCTGCAGTTGGTCAAGTTGCTTTCTTATGGAACTTCTTCTCATCCATTTGGTGTGGAAAACGCGCTCCTCAGAATCCATGGAACGCAAATACATTGGAGTGGACTACTCCAGTAGAACATATTCACGGAAACTGGCCAGGAGAAATTCCTACCGTTTACCGTTGGCCTTATGATTATTCAAAACCTGGACATGATGCTGATTTTATTCCACAAAGTGTTCCTTTATCTCAAACCATGAGTTCAAATTTATTGCACGATTGGGAAGGTAATGAAGAAGGTGTTGAGGCTCAAAAGAACTATAATCGCGAGCACAATAGAGAAATAGAAGGGTAGGTTTATACCTACCTCTCTTTCACACATATAATTTTTAAATGGAGAAATCCATGTATCCATCAGCTGAGAAGCGTTTTATTCGGATCAATAGGATCACGATTATCGTTCTTTTTTTAGTAATTACGGCAGGCGGGATTGTTAGGAGTACTGGCTCAGGAATGGGTTGTCCTGACTGGCCTAAATGTTTTAATCAAATTATTCCTCCAACGGATGTTTCGCAATTACCTGTGGGTTATGAAGAGCATCACGTGGAAGGAAGGATTAAAAAAAATGAACGTTTTGCTAAGTTAATTGAGACTTTTGGATACCGTGATTTAGCGGAACAAATTCGTCATGATGAATCTATTTTAGTTCATGAAGAATTTAATGTTGCAAAGACCTGGACAGAATATGTCAACCGTTTGACGGGAGTTATTGCCGGTTTTTGTATGTTGTTTGCCGCTATTTTTTCTTTTACTTATTGGAAAAAGAAAAAAGCCATAACCATATGGAGCGTTCTTAATCTTATTGTTGTTGTTATTCAAGCCTGGTTAGGATCTATTGTGGTGTCTACTAATTTAACACCATGGGTGATTACAATACATATGTTATTGGCATTGGTGATAGTTTGTATTGCAATACAAACATTTTACTGGGCCTTGACTTATCGTAACCCAAGGATTCTGGAAAATAATCGGAGTGCTGATTTTAAATGGATAACATTAATTTCTTTACTAATTTTAGGTATTCAAGTTGTTTTTGGTACCGATGT
Organism: Sphingobacterium sp. HJSM2_6; assembly: GCF_049316305.1. Taxonomy (NCBI): domain Bacteria; kingdom Pseudomonadati; phylum Bacteroidota; class Sphingobacteriia; order Sphingobacteriales; family Sphingobacteriaceae; genus Sphingobacterium; species Sphingobacterium sp. HJSM2_6. The sequence continues at coordinate 62,754 of NZ_JBMOXB010000015.1, read as the reverse complement.
ACGGGAAATTATAGATCATTTAAAACAACAGGATGTGGAGCGATTGAATTGGATTGATTCTATTGGAACAGCATATCATATACATCGGTTTTTAGGATATGTAACCTTAGCCATTACGGTATTATTGTTCTATCGAATTAAACGTTCTAACTTGTTAGGAACGATTCAATATCGTTATGCTTTCATATCATTAATCTTGGTATGTATCCAAATGTTATCAGGAATTGTATTAGCTAGATTTCATGTGCCAGCTTTTGCACAAACAATACATTTGGTGATAGCAAGTTTACTAGTTGGGGCTCAATATTATTTATTATTAATTTTGAATAAACCTAAACGCATTGAAAAGGAAACTAGGTCTTAAGGGGAATTTTTAGGTTATGAAGGAATTTATTTCAGATTTTAACAAACTTGTCAAGCTTCGATTAACATTAACCGTTGTTTTTTCTGCCTCTATTGCATTTTTGATAGGAGCAACTCAGCAAGGGGAAATTATATGGTCAAATTGGGCCTTATTGACGTTTGGAGGGTTTTTAGTGACAGGCGCGGCTAATGGGTTTAATGAGATCGTCGAAAGGGATCTTGATAAATTGATGGAGCGTACAATGGATCGTCCACTTCCATCAGGAAGGATGACTTCTGGACAAGCTTTAATTTTAAGTTTGTTTATGGGGATTTTTGGAACTTTAGTGCTGGTAAACTTGAATTTTATTGCCGGTTTAATTTCAGTGTTTTCAATTATCTTGTATGCTTTTGTTTATACACCATTAAAACAGAAATCACCAATCGCCGTTTGGGTAGGTGCAATTCCAGGAGCTCTACCTCCATTAATAGGTTACTATGCTGCATTTAAATCTGCAGGTTTTGGATTAGCTTATACCGAGGTTAGTGAACAAGCAGTGGTGATTACACCATGGGTTTTGTTTATGATTCAGTTCTTTTGGCAATTTCCACATTTTTGGGCTATTGCTTGGGTGGCAGATGATGATTATAAACGAGCTGGATTTCGTCTTTTACCAACAACAAAAAAAGATAAGTTATCCGCATGGTTTACTTTTGTATCCTGTGTGTTGATGATTCCTGTAGGTTTTCTACCTATGTACTACGGGATTGCGGGATGGACTTTCACAGTCGTTTCGTTAATAGGTGCGTTGATGTTTACATGGTATGGATATCAACATTTAATTAAAATGGAAATCAGTACAGCGAAGAAGATTATGTTTACTTCTTTTGCTTACTTACCAATAACACAATTATTGTTATTGCTAGATTTCAAACCTTTTTAATAATGGAATTAAAATTAAGTATGGATAAGCAGGACTTGATACGTGAAGATTTAAACAGATCACAAAAGGCTAAGAAATTTAATCTTTACCTGGGAATGATTGCTATGTTTATGATGTTTGCTGCGTATTCCTCTGGATTTATCGTTTATACGGCAAGTGGGGTAGATAAGGGTATTAAAACTATTTTACCTTATGCATTTGTGTTCAGTACTGCAGTAATTATTTTGAGTAGTCTAACTATTCATATCGCTTTTAATGCAGTAAAAAAAGCAAATCTTGAAAAGCAAAAGCTTTATTTAGTAATTACAATCCTTTTAGGAGTGGTTTTTTTTGCGCTACAATATTATGCTTGGACGGTCTTATTTGATCGAGAAATATCATTTTCGAATAATAATGCCTCACAATCGTTCATATATGTATTTACAGGCTTTCACTTATTACACATCATCGCCGGTATATTAGTGCTAATAAGATGTTATGTTGGAGCTGCAAAACAGATTCCACTTCATAACAATATTTTCCGGATGGAGATTGCCACTATTTTTTGGCATTTTCTAGATCTATTATGGATATATATTTATGTTTTCTTACTTTTGAATCAATAACAGTAAACAATGAGTACAACAGTATCGCAATTGGATAAGGTAAAAGAAGGACCTTGGAGCGGAGGTAAATCACCTTGGAACTTAGAGTATGGAAAAATCATGATGTGGTTTTTCTTGGTGTCGGATGCATTTACATTCTCTGCATTTTTGATTTATTATGGTGCGCAAAAGTTTGCTCAACCTACATGGATTGATGCAGATAAAGTGTTTCAATCGATTCCAGGTATTGCTGAACATGGCCAACCATTGGTGTTTGTCGGCATAATGACTTTTATTTTGATTATGTCTTCCGTAACTATGGTATTAGCCGTTGAAGCGGGACATCGAAACGCTAAACAAGAGGTCGTAAAATGGATGTTTTGGACTATTTTGGGTGGTTTGTGTTTCCTAGGTTGTCAGGCAATTGAATGGTCTCACTTACATCACCAAGGTTTTTGGTTTGGACGTAACCCAGCAACAGGACTTACAGATGATAATGCCATAGTGCAAGCGCTCAGTCCTTATTTCACAAAAGAGGTCTCCTATACAGCAGCACTTCAATTCTCCAATTTGTTCTTTACCATTACTGGTTTTCACGGATTTCACGTTTCAATTGGGGTGTTATTGAATATTATCATTCTTTCTATGACCTTGAATAATACCTTCGAAAAAAGAGGTACCTATTTGATGGTGGAGAAAGTAGGTCTTTATTGGCACTTTGTGGATTTAGTTTGGGTATTTGTATTTACCTTCTTCTACTTAGTTTAATCTTGTATTTTTATTTATAATTCGAAAAGATAATGAGTAATCACGATCATATAGCTGGCCACGACGCACATGCACACGGTGAAGGAATGGATAAAAAACGTATCTGGACCGTATTTTTTATACTATTAGCATTAACTGCATTAGAGTTCTTAATCGCATTAGGTTTTGTACACCATTGGGGAATTCTTCAAAAAGGTATGCTAGTTAATGTAATTTATATAGTTCTTACGTTAATTAAGGCCTATTATATTGTTGCATTCTTTATGCACTTGAAATTTGAAAAAACAGGTTTTATTGTTTGCTGTAGTGTAGTATTTATTTTTATTATTTATTTTATTGTTTTGATGTTGATAGAGGGTGACTTCTTAAATGGCGCATTTACGCATCAACCAATATTCCCACATTAATTGAAATTATTGCAATGAGTAAAAATACTCGTTCGAGAAATATATCAAAATTAATAATCCTGGCACTTGTACTCTTTGTGCCAGGATTTTTATATATTATGGTAAACCAAATGGGCTCTAATGAGTACGTTAAATTACCTGTATTTGGAAAGAAAGAACTTTCTGGAAAAATGAATCGGGTGATGGGTAGAGAAATCCCTGACACCATATTTCATGTCGTAAAACCTTTTGATTTTATAAATTTTGATGGTAAACCCAATCAGTTCTTATCAACTGATACCGTGATATCTGTCGTTCATTTATTCTATGCTAAAGATGATGGATTGTCCAAACAGTTATTTTATGACATGAACACCATCGCTGAAAGGTTTAAAGAAAATTATAAGATTCGATTGTATTCTTTGAGTGTCGATAGTACGGATCAGTCTAGTGATTTATTGGAAAAAATAGCTGATTACCGTGAAGGGATGAATCCTCACTGGTATTTAGGTCATCATCTTTCGGTTGATATATTTGATTATGCACGCCATAATTTATTGATCGAAGCGATGCCTGATCAATCTAATCCACATAAATTTATTATTAGTAATCAATTTGTATTGATTGATAGTAAAGGAAGGATTCGTGGGTTTTATGATGTAGGACTTCGTTCAGAAGTGGATCGTTTGGAAGATGAGATTAAAGTTCAAGTGGTTGAAGAAATTAGAAATAGTCCATTAAAAATAGAAAAGAAATAGTTATGGGTATGACCCCTGAAGAAAAAAAGTATAAAGGTATTATATGGACATTGTCCATCTTAATTCCATTGGTAGTAGCCTTATTGTTTAGAGTAAATTTAAATAAATTAGGGTACAATGTGGAACCCTTAGGTTTTTTACCCCCAATTTATGCTACGATAAATGGTATCACGGCAATTTGTTTGTTTTGGTCTGTTCGGGCTATCAAAAAAGGAAATATTAAACTTCATGAGAATTTGATTAAGTTATGCATGGTTTTCTCATCGTTGTTTTTATTAATGTATGTGGCTTACCATATGACCTCCTTAGAAACAAAATTTGGTGGTGAAGGTATGATTCGTTATGTATATTATTTTATATTAATTACCCATATCATTCTTTCCATAATCATTATACCATTCGTATTATTTACATTTATTAGGGGTATTGCAGGAGCTTATGAGCGGCATAAAAAGTTAGCAAGGATTACGTATCCAATGTGGCTTTATGTAGCTGTGACTGGGGTTATTGTTTATTTAATGATATCTCCATATTATCCCTACTAAGGAGGAACAACGATGAAAAAAACGTGGATTTATCAAGCAGATCGCTTTTTCACTCAACCAGAATTGGAAATAGCGAAAAACAGGTTACAAGAATTTGTTCAAGAATGGACAGCACATGGCAGTCAATTAGCAGGTTCGGTAGAGATTAAATATAACTTGTTCATTATTTTTATTGTTGATGAATCTTTAGCTCATGTAACAGGTTGTTCTATTGATAAGTCTGTTCGGGTATTAAAGGAATTAGAAGAGGAGATTAATATCGGTTTATTTAATCGGATGTTGTTATCCTATCGTGATCAAGAGGGAACCATACAATTGGTTTCTCGTGATGTTTTTGAAGCGCTATGTAAAGAAGGGGAAGTGACTGAGGAAACCATTGTGTTTAATAACATTTTACAATCCGCGGATGATCTTTCTAATAAATGGGAAGTTCCTTTTAAAGATAGCTGGCATCAAGCTGTATTTTCTTGTCGATAGTGAATCAAAAGCTATATTTAAAAAGCCTTCAGTGTACACTGAAGGCTTTTTACTTTGCTGGAATTAATTATTTCCCTGACGATAATAGGAGGGAGAATTGATATTATTTCTTATCAATACTAAATCTTCCTGGGCCAATAAGGATAAAACCGATATATACAGCCAATAGTTCGATGGCATGAGAAGCTCCGGAAAATCCATCTCCGCGGCTTAGGTGGCTAATTGCGGCAATCAGCATAGTCATGCCCAACAATGCAGCTACGGGGCGTGTCCATAGTCCCAGAATAAATAGGAGGGATCCTACGGTCTCGATAAGGCTTGCACTTAAGCCAAATAGCATAGGTGTAAAATTTATTCCAATATTATTTAGGGATCCACCTATTTTAGTCCAAGTGTCAGGACCTCCCATTAATTTACCTAGACCATGAAATGCAATCATGGTGATACCAATAACAAGTCGAATAATTAGTAGTCCTATGTCTTTAGAATTTTTCATTGTTGTTTTTAAGGAATTGCTTATGAACCCGAAATTACAATTTTTTCTTTTTTAATATTCATTTCTTTAGGATTTTAAAGCAATGCATAGCAGAATAGTTCAATTTGCTGTATCTTTGTACTCCAAGCGAATAAGCTTAATAATAAACATTAATTTTCACACCATTGGATATTTTTAATAAACAACGTTATACGATAACCTCCGCATTACCTTATGCAAATGGACCTTTACATATTGGTCATTTAGCAGGAGCGTATATTCCTGGAGATATTTTTGTGCGTTTCTTACGCTTAAATAATAAAGATGTAGTCTATGTTTGTGGTTCAGATGAACATGGAGCTGCTATAACCATAAAAGCAAAAAAAGAGGGGGTTACACCCCAAGAAATTATTGATAAGTATAACAAACAAATCAAAGATAGCTTTGAGGAATTTGGAATAGCCTTTAATATTTATCACCGTACTTCAGAACCTATCCATCATCAATTGTCTCAAGAATTCTTTTTAAATCTGCATGAGAAAGGTGAATTTATTGAGCGATTTTCTGAACAATATTTTGATGAAGAATATCAGCAGTTTTTAGCAGATCGATATATCGTTGGCACCTGTCCACATTGCCATAATGAAGGCGCATATGGAGATCAATGCGAGAAGTGCGGCACTTCATTAAATCCAACGGATCTCATTAATCCCAAATCAACATTAAGCGGTAAAGAGCCTATTCTTAAGGAAACCAAACACTGGTATCTTCCTTTGGATAAATATCAACCTTGGTTAGAGAAGTGGCTTATAGAAGGTAAAAAGGATATTTTGAAATCCAATGTTTTTGGTCAATGCCAGTCTTGGTTAAAAACAGGTTTACAACCCAGATCAATGACTAGGGATTTGGATTGGGGAGTGGACGTTCCATTAGCTGAAGCTGAGGGCAAGAAATTATATGTATGGTTAGATGCTCCTATTGGATATATCTCTGCGACTAAGCAATGGGCAATAGATGAAGGAAAAGATTGGGAACTATACTGGAAAAAACAAGCAAATGAAGCAGATGATTCCACATTAATTCATTTTATAGGTAAAGACAATATTGTATTCCATTGCATTACGTTTCCTGCTATTCTTCATGCACATGGGGAGTACATTTTACCGGAGAACGTTCCAGCAAATGAATTTTTAAATTTAGAAGGAGATAAGCTATCCACTTCCCGCAATCATGCCGTTTGGTTACATGAATACTTAGAAGAATTCCCAAATAAGCAAGATGAATTGCGTTATATGTTAACGTCAATACTACCTGAGACTTCGGATAGTGAATTTACATGGAAAGATTTTCAAGCGCGTGTAAATAATGAACTCGTAGCGATATTAGGAAATTTCGTTAATCGAGTGATGGTGCTATCGCACAAATATTTTGAAGGCAAGGTGTTTTTAGGATCAGCATTGACTACTCAAGATCAAGCAGTATTGGATGAATTGTCTAAGTTCCCTGACTTGATTAAGCAATCGCTATCGCAGTACCGTTTCCGCGAAGCATTAGCTAATTTTATGAATGCTGCCCGTTTAGGGAATAAGTATTTAGCGGATGAAGAGCCTTGGAAAACCATTAAAACCGATGAAGAACGTGTAAAAACGGTATTGTATGTTGCTTCACAAATCGTTGCAAACCTAGCCGTTTTAGGCCAGCCATTTCTCCCTTTTAGCAGTACTAGGGTATTTGAGATGTTAAACCTTCCTGCCCAAGATTGGACTGCCGCTGGTGAAGCTCATTTAATTCCAAACGGTCATCAATTAGGCGAATCACAATTGTTATTTGATAAGATCACTGATGAGCAAGTTGAGTTTCAACTTCAAAAACTTGCCCAAGCAAAAGCAAGCAATACGTTAGCAGCTCCTAAAGCAGCTGCAAAAGCGAATATCTCTTTTGATGATTTTGCTAAATTAGACATCCGTGTAGGCAAGATATTAACCGCAGAAAAGGTCGCGAAAACGAAGAAGTTATTGAAGCTGACCATAGATACCGGTATCGATAAACGTACTGTCGTATCTGGCATAGCGGAGCATTTTACTCCAGAAGAAATCATAGGAAAACAAGTATCTATATTAGTTAATTTAGAACCTCGTGAAATAAAGGGTATTCAATCGCAAGGGATGATTTTGATGGCTGAAGAAGCCGATGGTCGTTTAGATTTTGTAAACCCAATATCAGAGGTATCTGCAGGAAGTACCATTCGATAGGTAGCCTGTATATAATCCTAATACGTTAAAAAATCCGTTAACAACAACCTTGTTAACGGATTTTTTATTAGCTCCAATTTACCTTATACAATTCATAAGTAGCTTAGTTTAAGGATAAACCTATAAAGCTGTTTATGCTGCGGCTTTATTTTTATAGAACACTGTCATGAAAGTTACCACTATAAAAGCTACAAAGGAAGGGATCACCCAGCCCAAGTCACTTTCAAATAATGGGATATGATTAAGATTCGAGATGGCGCCTTCATTTAAAAATCCAAATTGTTTCAACAAGCCCAAAGTAGCAATAGCCGTAGATGCGATAATTGCCGCAATATAGGGCGATTTATTTTTGATTATGGATCCAAAAATCACACTATATAATACTAACGTGATTACTATTGGATAAACAAAACTTAAAATTGGATATGCTACAGCTATAATATTGTCGACTCCCGTGATGGAAAGCAACAAAGACACTAAACAACAGATCGTTACTAAAAGTTTATACGATAATTTATTGTGGGTTAACTTGGAAAAGAAACTCCCAACTGCGGAAACTAAGGCAATTGCTGTGGTCAAACAAGCTAATGCAATACTTAATCCGATGGCCAACATGCCGTATTTACCCATTAAAGCATGCGATATCAAGATGAGCAATTCAGAACGTTTGATGCCTATATCATCCACTCCAGATCGCGCACCCAAATAAATGAGTCCTCCATAAATGATAAACAAACAAGCTGCAGCCAATAGACCAGCTGCTATAACCACTTGATTTTTTGATTTCAACGATTGGTAGCCTTTCGCTTTAGAGGCAGCTATGATGATACCGGCGAATATGACTGAAGCCAATACATCTAAAGTTTGGTATCCCTCCAGAAAGCCAAGATTGAAGGATTCTGAGACGCTTAATTTGGCCGCTTGATAATCAGCTATTGGATGGATGATGCCGATGCCTATTAATCCAACCAATAAGACCAAAAGTGCAGGAGTAAGGATATTACCAATGATATCGACAACCTTCGAAGGAGAAATGGTCAATAACCAGGTGATTGCAAAAAATCCTACTGAAGTCCATATGGGTTTAGCCTCAGGAAAGGAAGGTAAGATTCCGACTTCAAACGTTGTTGCTGCCGTTCTAGGAATAGCAATTAAAGGACCAATACAAAGCATAATAATGCTGCCTAATACAGGTGCAATCCACGGATGAAAACGATCTCCAAGGTCTTGAAAGCTTTCACCTGAATTGACTACAGAAAGAATACCTAGGAATGGAAGCAATATCCCTGTGAGCCCAAAGGCAAAAATAGTTATCCACACATGGTCAGCAATTTGGACGCCAATGTACGGCGGTAATAAAAGGTTTCCAGCGCCAAAAAACATGGCAAATAAGGCGAAACCAATAGTGATAATATCTCTTGTCTTCTTCAAAATTGGGGTTTAGGAATAAAAAATTTCAATCAATTGTTTGGCTTCTTTCACGTCATGTACACGCAGAAGTTGTACCCCTTTTTGTAGTAATAAGGTATTTAAGGCGATGGTTCCTGGAAGAACGTCATCGGCAGTTTTATTTATTTTTTTGTAAATCATGGATTTTCTGGAAATTCCACCTAGTATTGGCAATCCGAAATATTGCAATTCATCCACACGCAAGAGTAATTCATAATTCTGGGCGATGGTTTTCGCAAAACCAAAGCCTGGGTCAAGAATAATATCTTTCACCCCGAATTTCCTTAATTGTGAAATAGCTTTCCCTAAATGGGTAGCCACATCCGAAACCAAATCATCATAGTCAGTGAAATTTTGCATGGTAGCAGGCGTTCCGCGCATATGCATTAAAATATAGGGCACTTGTAAGGTAGCCACTGTTTCAAACATTTTAGCATCTAATAAGCCGCCAGAAACATCATTGATGATGTGCGCGCCAGCATGTACGGTTTCTGAAGCTACTTGCGAACGAAAAGTATCTATGGACAAGATGGTCTGTGGGCTGTATTGATGTAAATATTCAACCATAGGCATAATTCGATCCAATTCCTCTTGCACTGAAATTTCCTTTGCACCAGGACGGGTAGAATAAGCTCCCAAATCCAATATATCTGCACCTTCATCTAAAAGGTTGCTTGCATGATCCTTAGCCTGTTGTAAATCAACAAAACGTCCATTATCATAAAAAGAATCAGGTGTTAAATTAAGAATGCCCATGACCTTAGGCACATTAAAATCCATGATCTGTCCATTGACAAGAATGGTTTGACAGGATGCAGCTTGAAATATGGACATAGTGTGATTTGTTTCCGATGTGATCTATTAGGGGAAAGATGCTGAATGCTTCCCTAATGTATATAAATTAGGCTGTAAATTATTCATTTACAGCCTAAATAGAGCCTGGTTAAAATTACTTCACAACCAATACACCATCAGCAACGATGGAGATATCATGTTTTGCTTTTGTAATTTTGGCAATTTCTTCTTTGCTTTTACCCATGTCTTCCGCATAATGCTTTTGCCATTCTACGGTAGTTTCTTTCATTTTTGCTTTACCTTCAACAACCACTGTTTTACCAACTAAGTCTTGAGGAACAAAATAAGCATAGTCAGTAAATCTAACCATGATTGGTTCTTGATCTCCCGGACGTTTAATGGTTAAAAAACATCCTTTCTTTTTACATACTTGAACAACTTCACCTTCGATTTTTCCAGTATAGTTATCTTTTTTTGATAAGGATTTCTCCAAACTATTTACTGATAAAGCGCCTTTTTCATCAATTTTCTTTCCGTAAGTTACCCCAACTTTAGCTGGTTGAATAGCTTGTTGCGCGAAACTAAAGGTAACACTCGCTACGAATACGGAAAAGATTGTCATCAACTGTTTCATACTTATTTTCTTATAAACGTAAATTTTCCACTTGCATCTAATTTCATGATGGTGGAGGGATTAGCCTTTTCTAATAGACCTTGACCATAGGAAACTACATAATCTACCCCATTAATTATTTCAGGATCTATAGCATCAAAATTCGAGGCAGTAGGTTGACCACTGATATTTGCAGATGTAGAAACGATGGGTTTTCTGAATTTTTGAATTAAAGATTGGCAAAAAGGATGTTTAACAATGCGGATTCCTATGCTGCCATCTTCAGCAACTACATTCGCTGCTAGATTTTTTGCCTGATCAAATATCAGAGTCAGTGGTTTATCACTCACTTCGATGAGTTGATAAGCGACTTCAGGAACTTCTTTTACATAAGCCTCCAATTGGTAATCATTTTCCAAAAGGATAATCATGCTTTTATGCTTATCTCTGCCTTTCAGCGCAAATATTTTTTCTACTGCTGCGGGGTTTGTGGCATCACAACCTATTCCCCATATCGTATCCGTTGGATACAAAATGAGCCCTCCAGCTCTTAAAGTTTCGAGGGCTCGTTGTAAATCTTGCTTATCTATGTGTTCTGCAACCATAAATTTTTAAAATTTAGGCTTACACTGCTACGTTGTGCTCACGTAATGCATCGTTCAAAGAAGTCTTTTTATCGGTAGACTCTTTACGTTGACCAATGATTAAGGCACAAGGAACTTGAAATTCTCCAGCAGGGAACTTTTTAGTATAGGATCCTGGAATTACAACGGAACGTGCAGGAACATATCCTTTATATTCCACAGGTTCAGCACCCGATACATCGATTATTTTTGTAGATGCTGTTAAAACGACATTGGCCCCTAAAACGGCTTCTTCCTCTACACGGATACCTTCCACGACAATCGCTCTAGAACCAACGAAAACATTATCTTCAATAATTACCGGAGAGGCCTGAACAGGCTCCAATACCCCGCCAATTCCTACACCACCACTTAAATGTACATGTTTGCCAATTTGCGCACATGAACCTACGGTAGCCCAAGTATCGACCATCGTACCTTCATCTACATAGGCACCTATATTTACATAAGAAGGCATCATGATTACACCTTTTGCAAGGAATGCGCCATAACGCGCTGATGCACCAGGAACGACACGAACACCAATTTCTTTATAATTCGTTTTTAATTTCATTTTATCGTGGTATATGAAAGGCTCATTTTTGATTTCTTTCATAGCACGAATAGGGAAATAAAGAATAACAGCTTTCTTAATCCAATCGTTTACATGCCAACGTTCACCAATGGGTTCAGCTACACGGATTTCACCATTGTCAAGCTTTTGTATCACAAATGCGATCGCTTCAATATATTCCTTATATTCTAATAGTTGCCTATTTTCCCAAGCATCCTCTATTAGTTTTTTTAATGAATTAATTTCGTACATAATTTCAACAAAACAATATTTTAATAGGTACAAATATGATGATTTTTAGTGAGATCTTAGTTACATAAACAGCAAAATTAAGAAGATATGCCTATTTTTGTCTTATGGGAGAATCTACGGATAAATTACGGATAGATAAATATTTATGGTCCATCCGATTATTTAAGACTCGAAGCTTAGCAACGGAGGCTTGTAAGGCAGGTCGAGTAAAACTTCTTGGACAGAATATCAAGCCTTCCTATGTCGTAAAAGTTGGGGACGAATACAGCATTCAAAAAGGAATAGAACGGAAGATAATACGAGTTATTTCCCTTTTAGATAAACGCGTAGATGCGAAGACTGCTGTGCTACATTATGAAGATAAAACACCAGTAGAAGAGACTTATGCTTTCAAATCCACCTTTCATGCCCCTATCCTAAAGCGTGATCGAGGGACTGGGCGTCCAACTAAAAAAGATCGTCGAGAAATTGATGATTTGAAAAGTGATTGGTGGGATGAGGCCGATAGTGCAAAATAGTTATAAACCAAACATGTATTTAATCTTTTCGTACTTCTTAACCCTAGTACTAATGGGCTTGGGTATGTCACAAGTTGTTGGGCAAGAGCCTGTCAACCTTGATGCAGCTGTGCGCGAATTGAATAATACGTTGGCACAAAAGTCCACTTTTGAGCGATTGAAATTAAAACGCATTTATGTGTTGAAAGAATCGTTGAACAATTCCCTCTCCGCAAAAAGTAGTTACGAAATCCATCAACAATTATATAAAGAGTTTAAAACCTATCAAATTGATTCCGCCATTTTGTATGTGCAATACAATTTGAACTTGGCTAAGGAGTTAAAAGACCAGTACAAGCAGGCCCAATCGCAAATCCAAATGGCGGGCTTACTTTCTTCAGCAGGTCGATTTATTGAATCAAAAGAGCTTCTTAAAAATTTAAAAAGAGAAGAGCTTACAGGAAATTTATTAGCAGACTATTATGAAACGTCGACCGATTTTTATTCTCAATACGGTCAAAGCACCAATTATAACCAGTATTTTATTCAAAGCGAGATTTATCGAGATTCTTTATTATCCGTTTTGCCTAAAAATTCCATCGCTTATCGCATCAATCATGCTACGCAGTTTTTATTTAATGCCGAAGAAGATCGTGCAGAAAAGGAACTTAATCGCTTGTTAGAGGATGTGAAAGAACCCCAACGCGAACGTGCTGTGATTACCTACCTCTTAGGCTTGATCTATAAAAATAAATCCGATAAGGATAAACAAGTCTATTATTTTAGTCTGTCGGCCATCACCGATTTAAAGAATTCCGTCAGGGATAATGCCTCATTGCAAAGTTTAGCCTTAATTTATTTTGAACGCAATGACATTGACAAGGCTTACCAATTTATTCAACAAGCGATGGAAGATGCCTTATTTTGTAATGTAAGGTTTCGGACAATTGAAAACTCATCATTTTATCCCATTATTAATTCTGCTTTCCAAGACAAGGAAATGGCCAGCAAAAATCAACTCACCTATTTCCTTTACACGATCAGTGTGATGACAGTCCTACTTTTAATGGTTTTGATTGTCGTATACATGCAAATGAAGCGATTGAAAAGAATACGCAGGGACTTAAATATAGCCAATCAAGAACTTCATGTATTAAACAACCAATTACTGGAAGTCAATGATGATCTTCGCGAGTCCAACCATATTAAAGAAGAATATATGGCACAGTTTTTTGAAATATGTTCTACATATATTGACAAATTAGATCATAACCGAAAAGGAATATTGAAAAAACTGTCCAATAAACAATTTGAAGAGTTGAGTCGTGAATTGAAATCACAAGATATCATCAATACGGAATTGGAAGATTTATACCATAATTTTGATGTGATCTTTCTGAATTTATACCCTAGCTTTATTCAAGAGTTTAATAAATTACTGAAACCTGAAGAACAAATTACACTAAAACCAGATGAATTACTCAATAATGAGTTGCGCATTTTTGCATTGATTCGTTTAGGCATTTCGGATTCCAATAAAATCGCCCGCTTCTTGCGGTACTCGTTAAGGACCGTTTACAACTATCGAGTAAAAGTGAAAAATAAGGTCATTGGTTCCAAAGAAGACTTTGATGAACGAATAAAAGAAATCGGAAATATTGCGATAAGCTCCTAATTTACGTTACTTTTTTTATCGAAAACTATATGCAAATAGTTGTTTATCAATTATTTGTGTTTTATATTGTTTACTTTTTTATTAAAGTGATTTCACATTAAGCTATTTAAAGAGATTCCCTATTTAACTTTGAATGGGAAGTAAGGTTTATCCTAAATTAATAATAAAACTAATTATAAGTCCTATGAAGCTTTTTACAAAGGTTAACACAGGTCTATTTATTTTTTTAATGTTGTTGGTAAGTAGTATGTCCTATGGACAAGCTAGCATTACCGTTACAGGAAAGGTAATAGACGAAACATCAAACAATCCGATTGCAGGCGCCTCGGTTACTCAAATTGGAGGATCATCTTCGACCTCTACAAATAATGAGGGAAATTTTACTCTTAGCAATGTTCCTGTAGGAACAAAACTTCGAATTTCTTACATAGGTTACAGTAGTCAAGAGGTTATTGCTCAGACAGGGGATCTGATCATAAATTTGAAACCTGCTACCAATACCTTGGAAGACGTAGTAGTTATTGGTTACGGTTCGGTGAAACGTAAGGATGTAACAACAGCGATTTCTTCGGTTTCCTTAGAAGATCTAACAGAACGTCCTATTGTTAATGCTTCACAAGCTATTCAAGGTCGTGCTGCAGGGGTTACAGTTTCACAGCCAAGCGGTGCTCCAGGAGGTGGAACTTCTATCCGTATTAGAGGTACCACATCATTTAACGGCAGCAATAATCCTTTATATGTGGTCGATAATATCCCTGTCGATAATATTGATTTTTTATCTCCAAATGATATTGCCGATTTGCAAATCTTAAAAGATGCTTCTTCGGCATCGATTTATGGTTCTAGGGCTGCTAATGGGGTGATATTGATTACTACTAAACAAGGAAGAGTAGGAAACCCTAAGATTACCTTAAATGTATTAACGACACAAAACAAAATCACCAATAGCATTACACCTTTAAATACCGCACAGTATAAAGATTTGATGGGTGAAATTGGGATGATAAATCTTCCAGATAATTTGACCGATCAAACCAATTGGTTTGATGAAACCTTCCAAAATGGGGTGACTCAAAACTACCAGATGTCCATTTCCGATGGAAACGATCGAATTAAATATTTGCTATCAGGAGGGTACATTGATGATAAGGGTATTATCAATACTGCTTTTTATAAACGATATAATTTCCGTGGAAATATTGAAAATAAAGTGCGTAAATGGTTAACAGTGAATGCCAATATTTCCTATGCGGATTATAATGGCAATGGAATTATTGAAGGTACTGGATCAAATCGCGGAGGTGTAATTTTAGCAACTATTAATACGCCAACGTATGCACCTATTTGGGATACGATGAACGAGGGGCAATATTACCATAATTTTTATGGATTAAATATCACTAGTCCATTGGAAAATATGGCTAGAACGAAGAATAATAAAAACCGTGAAAATAGATTTATAGGTGCTGGAACAGCAACAGTGCATATTTTACCTGAATTGAATTTCCGTTCTACTTTTGCTTTGGATCGTAGAAATGCCATGTCTACAACCTTTTTAGATCCATTATCGACCACTTGGGGAAGAAATCAATTTGGTGAAGGATCAGATTCTAGAAATATGAATTCGGTGATTACCTTCGATAATGTTTTTAACTACAATAAGCAAGTTGATGCACATGGGTTTGAAGCGATGTTAGGTTCATCGTATACCACTTCACAATATTCAAACAACTGGATTAATGCCTCCCATTTTAGAAATGATTTAATTCAAACGCTGAATGCTGCCAATAAGATTTCTTGGACTGGTACAGGTTCTGGTGCTTCTGATTGGGCGATTATGTCATATTTTGGACGTTTATCGTATAATTTTGATGGTAAATATTTAATTACTGCAAATTTACGTACAGATGGTTCTTCCAAATTACATCCAGATAGCCGTTGGGGAGTATTTCCTTCCATTTCTGCGGCATGGAGGATCTCTTCGGAAGAATTTATGCAAGACTACACTTGGATCAATGATTTGAAGATTCGTGGGGGTTGGGGTTTAACGGGTAATCAAGATGGAATCGGTGATTATGCCTATTTACAACGGTACAATATTTCCAGACAACCATGGTTTGAAACAGGTAAAATAAATGCATTACCTACCATTTCCGCAGCAAATTTGAGAACTAAAGATTTGCATTGGGAAAACACAAATCAAACTAACTTTGGTATTGACTTTACTGGATTTAATAGTCGTTTGATAATTAACCTTGATTATTATCAAAAAACAACCCGAGATATGTTAATGTATGTATCCTTACCTGCTGGGCAAATTGCATCCACCATCACTAGAAATGAAGGTGAAATGAGAAACAAAGGGGTGGAATTAAATATTCAGAGTAAAAACTTTCAAAATGAATTTATTTGGAATACCTCGTTTAATATTTCCTTCAATAGAAACAATTTGAACAGTCTTGCCTTACAACAAATTTACCCTGCCGCTAGAACCGTAGAAGTGGTTAATGATTATGCGGTAAGAAATGTCCCTGGACGTTCTATGGGTAGTTTCTTTGGTTATATCAGTGAGGGAGTAAATCCTGAAACAGGCGAGTTAAATTATCAAGACATCAATGGAGATGGACGAATTTCTTCTTCAGATCGCACATTTATTGGTAATCCTAACCCGAATTTCACCTTTGGATTTACAAATGATTTTTCCTACAAAAACTTTAACCTAAGTATATTCTTACAAGGATCTCAAGGAAATGATATTTTCAATGCCTCACGTATGGAAACAGAAGGTATGTATGATGGAAAAAATCAATCGACACGCGTTTTACAGCGATGGAGGGTTCCTGGGCAAATTACCGAAATCCCTAAGGCTGGATTCAACATGTTAAATTCTACGTATTTTATAGAAGACGGAAGTTATTTACGTGTTAAAAATATATCTCTTTCTTACAATGTTCGTTCCGAACTGTTGAATAGAATTGGAATAAATAGATTACAACCATTTGTTTCCGCAACGAACTTATTGACGCTCACGAAGTATTCTGGTTTAGATCCTGAAGTGAATCAATATGGAAATAGTGGCACAGTTCAAGGTATAGATTGGGGAACGTACCCGCAAAGTAAGTCTTTTGTACTAGGCTTGAATTTGGAATTTTAAGGAATTTAATTAGAAAACGATGAAAAGAAATTATATATATCAACTGGTGCTAATAGCATTTATGGCTATTTCAAGCAGTTGTTCATTGGATAAGGAGCCCTTGGATACTTATTCAGATGTAACCGAAGGAGTTACCGATGAAGAGGAAACAGTTGTGTTTAAAGATCGTGCGGCAGTAGAAGGACATTTACAAACGATTTACAACCAAATGCGTGATAGGCAAGAGCATTGGTATATGGATTTGCTGTTGATTGCTGAATCGCATTCAGACAATGCTTACGCAGGTACTACCGGTGCTGAAGTGATGCCATTTGAAAATAATTCTATTGAAGGATCAAACTCGGTGATGGAAAGAGATTGGAACCGCTATATGGAAGATATAGCTCGTGCTAATTTATTAATTGTGAACATTGATTCGGTTGAAGATAATACCTTGACTAATAGTGTGCGCAATCGCATGAAAGCGGAGGCTAAAATCTTCAGAGCTATGGTTATGTTTGATATGGTTCGTTTATGGGGAGATATTCCTGTTGTGACCACTATCGCTGGTGACATTACTGAAGAAACCATCGAAGATGTTTATGAAGATTATTTTCCAGTTCAAAAAACGGAAAAAGAAGCTTATGAGCAAATTGAAAAAGATTTGTTAGAAGCTATTTCGGATGCTCCTGAAAATTTAACAACAGATAAAACGAAGTTTTCTAAATCGGTGGCTAGAGCGTTATTAGTAAAATTATATGCTGAAAAACCATTAAGAAATTACGCTAAAGTTATTCAATATGCCGATGAATTGGCCGCGGATGGATTTGGTTTAGAGGCCGACTATCGTGATTTATTTGGAGTAGTCGAAGGTTCTGCGGATGCAAAGAAGAGAAATTCGAAAGAAAGTATTTTGGAAGCACAGTTCTTTGTAGGTAATGGTAACTGGGTAACCTGGATGTTTGGTCGTGATTTGTCTAACTACAATAGCAACTTTACCTGGGCGAAATGGATAACCCCATCTCGTGATTTAATTGCTGCTTTCACTAGAGAAGCAGATCAAATCCGATATACGGAATCAATTGTGTTTTATGAAGCTACTTGGAGTAATTACTATCCTTCAAATAATTATCCATTTATGTATAAAACGCGTTCAGCATTTAGTAACATTATCAAGATGCGTTATGCGGACATCTTATTGTTAAAAGCGGAGGCACTTATCATGAAAGAAAGTCCTGATTTAGCTGCAGCAGCAGATATCATTGATCAAGTCCGTGAACGTGTGCAGCTACCGAAATTAGCTAGCGGGACCAAAGCGAACAAAGAAAATATGCTAGAAGCATATTTAAAGGAAAGAAGGTTGGAATTAGCATTTGAAGGGGAACGTTGGTTTGATTTAGTGCGATTGAACAAGGTGGAGCAATTTATGAATGCGGTGTATGCCAAAGATTCAGGACGTAAAACTCAAGTTTATCCATTTAATGAGAATTCGTATCGCTTACCAATCCCTCAGGCGATTATCGATCAAAATCCAAATATTGTACAGAATTTAGGCTATTAGTATGATGAATAGAATAAGAAATTGTATTTTATCTACCGCAGTTTTGGCGGGGGTAGTGATTGCATGTGGTAGTGATAGTGTAAAGGATGTTGTGGTTGTACCGGAAGTTCCGACCTCTGGAGATGTATTGCTGTATACGACGACAGGATCATTATCGCAAGATTTTAAAAAGGGCTATGTAAGTTTCTCTAAAGGGTCTAATATGGCTCCGAAATCTATCAAATTGGATGAAAATGTAAAATATCAATCCATTGATGGTTTCGGCTCCGCAGTAACGGGGTCTGCAGCATACAATCTGTTGAAAATGAATGCTGCCGATCGCAGTAAGTTTTTAAAAGAAACCTTTTCACCAACAGAGGGTATGGGACAAAGTTATATTCGTATAGCGATTGGATGTTCAGACTTTTCTTTAAGTGAATATACCTTGGCTGATGAGCCCGGAATAGCAAACTTCGCTTTGCAAGAAGAAGAGCTAAAGTATGTGATCCCTGTCCTTAAGGAAATCTTAGCCATCAACCCAACGCTTAAAATTATGGGGTCTCCATGGACTCCACCTCGATGGATGAAGGTCAATAATTTGACCGATCTACAAGCGCATAATTCATGGACAGGTGGGCATTTAAATCCAACTTATTACCAAGACTATGCGACGTATTTTGTAAAGTGGATTGAAGCAATGAAATCGGAAGGCATTTCGATTTATTCCATCACACCTCAAAATGAACCCTTGAATGCAGGAAATTCAGCCTCATTATTGATGCATTGGAGTGAACAGCAAGCTTTTGTAAAAACGGCATTAGGTCCAAAATTGAAAGCTGCAGGCCTGACAACAAAAATCTATGCCTTTGACCATAATTACAATTACGATAATATGGCATCCCAAGAGGATTACCCTGTGAAAATCTTCCAAGATGCAGCGGCAGCTGCCTATTTTGCAGGTTCAGCCTATCATAATTATGGTGGAGATAAAGCAGAACTTTTAGATATTCATCAGAAAGCGCCAAATAAAGAGATTGTATTTACAGAAACATCCATAGGTACTTGGAATGATGGAAATAATTTAAGTAAACGTTTGACAGAGGATATGAAGGAAGTTGCTTTAGGAACTGTCAACAATTGGAGCAAAGGGGTAATTGTATGGAACCTCATGTTAGATTCAGATCGTGGACCTAATCGCGATGGTGGATGCCAAACTTGTTATGGGGCGGTAGATATTAATAAAAGTGATTATAAAACTATCCGTAAAAATTCTCATTATTACATCATTGGTCATATGTCTGCGGTAGTCAAACCAGGAGCTATTCGTATAGGTTCGCAAGGAGTCAACGATAGTAATTTGGTGTACGCTGCATTTAAAAATACCGATGGAACATATGCTTTAGTGCTTAGTAATGCTGCGGGATCAGAATCTAAAATTACAATAGATGACGGTAAAAATCATTTCACTTACGCTATTCCAGCAAACGCTGTAGTATCTTATTCTTGGAAAAAATGAAAAAACTTATAAAAAATTCAATATATATTCTTCTGTTAGCCTTAGTTGCATCCTGTAAAGAGGAAGAATTAATCGTTCCAATAGGCGGAGGAAGTCCGACTATTGATGTGAAATTAAAGCCTGAAACTGCGCATTTTGGAGATAGTATTCCATTCACAGTATCTGTAGCAGATCAAGGGGTTAAATTATCGACTGTAAAAGCGCAGTTATTGTTTAACGAAGAAGTGGTCGCCGAGCAAATTATTCGGACTAAAGAGTATGGCGATTATAGTGGTAAATTGTTTGTCCCTTTCTTAAAGGATATTCCTAATGGAAGTGCAACATTAAAATTCACCTTACAGAATGTGGAATTAGTTAAAGCGGAAAAAACAGAATCCTTGCCAATTACACGTCCAGATTTTCCTTTCTTGAACTTCGTTACAGCGGCAAAAACGTATAAAATGGAACGTGTTGCAGCTAATCAATATGAGCTTACGGAAAACTTGCCTTTTAAAATAGCCGGTTATATAGAAGCACCAGCTTTTGGTTCTTTAGGCAACCTTATACAGTTTGGATGGGAGAATGATGCTGTAACTCAGGGTATTACTCAAAACATACCTTTTTCAAATTCTTCATCTGGAGTATATACCATTGCTTTTAATACATTGACTTATGCGGCCAGTCCATTTATCATTGGATATGCATTCAATGGAGAAGGTATGCGTATGTTAACGGATGATTTATATGCCGTGGATATTCAGGTAACTGAAGGACAAGAAATAACCATTGATGGAATTGATGGATTGAGTACTTGGTGGATTGATGAAGACTATATTCGTCAAGAAGGAGGGAAATATTATTTCAATGCCAGTACTGGAAAATACAGGTTCTATGCCAATTTTGATAAATCTTATGTATTTGTGGAGGCTATGAATGGCAATAATTTAGCAACACTGAATGCAGATGGTACAGGGGCGATTTGGATTATTGGAGAAGGAATCGGAAAACCTACTGTAGCAGGTAATGAAGTTGGATGGAATACCGACAATGCATTATGTCTAGCGCCTATTGGAAATAAAAGATACCGTGTTACGGTAGTTGCTGGTCAATCTATTCGAGCATCAACTATTAACTTCAAATTCTTCCATCAAAAAGGATGGGGGGGTGAATATAAAAATACCGAATTAAGTACAACGAGTGATATCATATTTGTTGGAGATGGTACTAATGGAAGAGATCCGGGAAATTTAGGAATACTGACAGGAAAAACTTTAGAAAACAACGCTAAATATGAATTTGTCGTTGATTTATCCGAAGGAAACGATAAAGCTAAATTGACAGTCACCAAAAAATAAATATTAATTACCTATGAAATGCGCATGCCGGACAAGAAATTGTTCGGCATGTGCTGTTTTTAGGTATTATTTTCTAATTTTAATGCAAATAACCACTATTATGATGCGATCCATATTTTTTATACTGCTTTTTATTGCTATTTGTGTCCCTTGTCAAGATCTTTTTGCGCAATCCGCCTCCAAACCACGGTATATTTTAGCTATTCATGGAGGGGCGGGCACCATATTGAAAAAAAACATGACAGTGGAGATGGAAAAAGAATATACAAACACTTTGAAGCTTGCATTGAGCAAAGGATATGAGGCATTGAAGGCGGGGAAATCTAGTGTAGAGGCTATTGCTCAAACAATTACTATTTTGGAAGATTCGCCTTTATTTAATGCGGGGAAAGGAGCAGTGTTCACGAATGATGGTAAAAATGAATTGGATGCCTCGATTATGGATGGTGCTAATTTGAAAGCCGGTGCCGTAGCAGGAGTGACTACCATAAAAAACCCAATAAAGGCTGCCATTGCTGTCATGCAGCACTCTGAACATGTCATGATGGTCGGAGCAGGTGCAGCGCAATTTGCTAAAAGTCAGCATTTGGAAATTGTTGATCCTTCTTATTTTTGGACCAAAGCTCGTTGGGATGCATTACAAAAAGCAAAAGCTAGGGATAAAGAACGGGCAGAACTCGACCATAATGCAAATCATACAGCAATTCCTGAAGTTTATAAGGATGAAAAGTTCGGAACAGTAGGTTGTGTAGCATTGGATCGTCAAGGTAATTTGGCGGCTGGAACATCGACTGGAGGAATGACCAATAAGAAATTTGGAAGAGTAGGTGATGCACCAATTATTGGGGCAGGTACTTATGCAAATAATCAATCTGTTGCGGTTTCATGTACCGGTTGGGGGGAGTTTTTTATTCGATCGGTTGCGGCTTATCAAGTTTCCGCTCGGATGTTATATGCGAAGCAATCCGTGGAGGAGGCTGCTCGAGGAGTTATTGATGAAATTGGCAAAATGGGTGGAGACGGAGGTCTGATTGCCCTAGATAAGGATGGGAAATTAATTATGCCCTTTAATACCGAAGGAATGTATCGCGGTTCCGTTGCAGAAGATGGTACAATCTCCGTGGAAATCTATAAATAATGACACCAGCTTTATCATAATCGGTACCATATGATTTTTAAAAGGAATTCGGTAAAACGCTGAATTCCTTATGTCCAATTTATTTTATCTTTTCTTCGTGGACAATAAGAACAGGGAAGTTTTTGAATAAACTCAACGATCTTCTTGGGTATTAAGTTGAAATGCTCAGGTTTATATTTGGATTTTCATCGCATCTCCATCGGACTTTTTGGTTTAATATCCAAATGATCTCCGAAGGAGATCCGAACAAGAGTGGATGGAATAGTTCGCCCACTACTGAAAATTCGCTGAAAAATGTCAGATTTTATTTTTTTTAAAAATTTATGCAGCAGGATACTAGAGTTGGTGCTCTAGAATTGTGTTAGCATATTGATTAAATTTTTTTTACTCCGGTATTTTATAATAATTGATATCACGAACAATGCTATTTGCTCTTCTGTTGATGTAATTGGATGGATTGCGAGCATCCCATTTCTGTGGACTTGGTAATATGGCAATGATGAGTGCGGCTTCTTTCTTGCTTAGGTTTTTGGCTGATTTATGAAAGTAATATTGGGATGCTGCTTCTGCACCATAGACACCTTGCCCCATTTCAATGACGTTTAAATAGACTTCCAAAATTCTTTTTTTGCTCCATAGCAATTCAATAAGTACGGTGAAATAGGTTTCTAATCCTTTGCGGAGCCAGGATCTGCCTGGCCATAGAAATACATTTTTTGCAGTCTGTTGGCTAATGGTACTACCTCCACGTAAGGGTTTGCCATCTTTATTTTTTTCGATTGCTACAAGGATAGCGTCGGTATCAAAACCATTGTGCGTCATGAAGTGGGCATCTTCGCCGGCCAAAGCTGCACGTTTTAAATTATTAGAGATATCCTCATAGTTCAGCCATTTCCGTTCAATTTTCCACTCTTTACCAGCATCTTTACGTTCAAAACCACGTTGTAACATGAGGTAGGTGATAGGAGGATTGGTGAATCGAAGAGCAATAACCCAGAATATACTAAGTATAAAAAATGCAGCGATAATTTTTAGAACAAGAGGTAAGCATACAGTCTTCCAAAAAGAAGCTTTTTTCTTTTTCGTACTATTTTTGAAAAGGTTATTTTTTGTTGCTCGCTGGATTGCCATTGATTTGATATTTGATGCAAAAATAAGAGGTATTTTTTAATTTATCAGGATTCTGTACCTAGGAGTTTTATGTTTTGCTTAGTTTGGCAAATCGCTACAATTCTAGTATTTTTACGCTTTATTCAAAAAAGGAGAACCTTTGGCAAAAGAGAAAAAACAAACCCCTTTAATGCAGCAATATAACACGATCAAGGCGAAATACCCTGGTGCATTATTGCTGTTTCGAGTTGGCGATTTTTACGAGACATTTGGAGAGGATGCTGTAAAGGCGGCCAAAATTTTAGGGATAGTTTTAACAAAACGTGGAAATGGTTCAGAATCTGAAACAGCACTTGCTGGATTTCCACACCATTCTCTGGAAACCTATTTACCCAAATTGGTTCGTGCGGGACAACGGGTAGCGATATGTGATCAGTTGGAAGATCCCAAGCAAACCAAAACGATTGTGAAACGGGGAGTCACCGAATTAGTAACTCCAGGCGTTTCATACAATGAAAATATTGTTCAACAAAAAGTGAATAACTACTTAGCGTCAATTTATTTTGATAAACTAACTGTAGGGATTTCGTTTTTGGATATTTCTACGGGAGAATTTTTGGTTGCACAGGGTTCTATAAATTATATTGACAAATTATTGCAAGGCTTTAAGCCCACTGAAATCATACTAGGAAAAAAACAGTTTAAAGAGTTTGTAGCACATTTTGGATCCGCTTATTATACTTATACCTTAGAAGAATGGCCGTATACTGGCGATTATGCTAACGAATGTTTGTTAAAGCATTTTGAGGTGAATTCCATGAAAGGATTCGGAATAGACCGAATGCCAATTGGAATGGTTGCTGCTGGTGTTGCCCTTCACTATTTGAATGAAACGGAGCATAGGAACTTACAACATATCTCCAATATTTCCCGGATTGAAGAAGATCGGTACATGTGGTTGGATCGATTTACCGTACGCAATCTGGAATTAATAGGTTCTTCAAACGAACAAGCAACAACACTATCCGAAGTGTTAGATGATACAGCATCTCCAATGGGTGCCCGTTTATTAAAGCGTTGGATCATCATGCCTTTAAAAGAGGAAAAAGCAATTCAAGAACGACTTCAGGTGGTTGAATATTTTTATCAGGAGCAGGAATTGAGGGATGAATTGATCCGAGAAATTAAACAGGTTGGTGATTTAGAACGATTAATAAGTAAGATTGGCTTGCTAAAAGCAAACCCAAGGGAGGTTACGCAGCTGAAAAGAGCGCTATATGCTGTAGAACGATTAAAAGAATTAACCAGTAAGCCTAGCTCAGAATCATTACAAATCATTGCCGAGCAATTGAATCCCTGTTTAATTATTCGGGATAAAATGGAAAAAACCTTGCAAGCCGAACCTTCTATAGCGATCAATAAAGGAAATGTCATTGCTGATGGGGTGGATGTTGATTTAGATAAGTTGAGACGGGTGGCTTTTGGAGGTAAAGATTATTTGTTGGAGATTCAGAAAAGGGAATCGGAATTGACCGGGATACCTTCTTTGAAAATTGCGTTTAATAATGTGTTTGGTTACTATTTAGAAGTAACCAATACCCATAAGGATAAAGTTCCGGAATCTTGGATCAGAAAACAAACCTTGGTCAATGCTGAACGCTATATCACCGAGGAATTAAAAGAATATGAAGAGCAGATATTGGGAGCTGAAGAAAAAATTCAAGTTATAGAACAACGCATCTATGCCGGCTTATTATCCGATATCGCTGAATATATTAAACCCATACAGCTCAATGCGCAGTTGATAGCGAAATTGGATGTACTACTCAACTTTGCAGTCATTGCTCAAAAGAATTTTTACGTCAAACCTTCCATCAATCAAGGTAAAATTATTGATATCAAGGGAGGGCGTCATCCGGTGATTGAAAAAAACTTACCTATTGGGCAGGATTACATCACCAATGATACCTATTTGGATCCTGAAGGGCAACAAATTATAATCATTACAGGTCCTAATATGGCGGGTAAGTCAGCGCTTTTGAGGCAGACAGGATTGATAGTTCTTATGGCTCAAATAGGATCCTTTGTTCCAGCTAAAGAGGCTAATTTAGGGGTGGTCGATAAAATTTTCACCCGTGTTGGTGCTTCGGATAATATTACTTCTGGAGAGTCTACCTTTATGGTGGAAATGAACGAGACAGCAAGTATCATGAATAATATTTCTGATCGCAGTTTAATCTTGTTGGATGAAATTGGTCGTGGTACCAGTACTTATGATGGTATTTCCATCGCATGGGCCATCGCCGAATATTTGCACAATCATCCAGCTTCACGTGCAAAGACACTATTTGCCACCCATTACCATGAACTTAATGAACTATGTACCTCCTTACCTAGGGTGAAAAATTTTAATGTCAGTGTCAAAGAGGTTGGTAATAAAGTTATTTTCTTAAGAAAGTTAGTGCCAGGAGGATCGGAACATAGTTTTGGTATTCATGTGGCACGTATGGCGGGTATGCCGCCTCGACTGATTGCAAGAGCTAGCGAGATCTTAAAAAGGCTAGAACAAGAGCGTACTGGCGGGGAAAAAATTAAAGACAGCATGCGGAAGATTCAAAAGCAGGCTTATCAGCTGCAGATGTTTTCTATTGATGATCCAGTGCTGGAGAAAATTCGGGATATGTTGAATAATTTAGATGTCAATAGCCTTACTCCGGTAGAAGCGTTAATGAAATTGGATGAAATTCAACGGGTATTGAAAAATTAAATAATTGCCACAATTAAATCTAAATGGCTAATATCTTTCAATTCAAACAATTTTCAGTAGATCAACAGCAATGTGCCATGCGTATCAATACAGATGGGGTTCTGCTAGGGGCATTTGCTGCCGCAGATTCCAAATCCATCGATTCGATACTTGATATCGGTACGGGGACAGGAGTAATCGCATTAATGCTGGCTCAGCGTTTTGAAAATGCTAGCGTTTATGCGGTAGAAATTGATTTTTTGGCAGCTGAAACAGCAAAATTAAATTTTTTAAATGCTCCTTTTCATGAGCGTTTGGAAATCATTCACTCGGATGTTTTTCATTGGAAACCTTCCGGAAGCTTTGATCTAATCGTTTCGAATCCTCCATTTTACATCAATTCTTTACACAATCCAGATCCCCGTAAAAAAGTGGCAAAGCATACGGATGAAATCTTTTTTAAAGGCTTGCTGGAATTTGCTGCTCAACAGTTAAGTGAACATGGGATATTTGAATTGATTCTTCCTTCGGAGCTGTCGGACCTAATGATTGAGGAAGCGGCAAAGCTAAATCTATATTTAAGCAATAACATCGCCATTCAATCTTTTAAAGATGCGGATATTATTCGAAGTATTTTGCGATTTGAAAGAAGAGTAGGACCTATAGAAAAGAAATTATTTACAATTTATCAAGAACGAGGAGTTTATACCGAGGCGTATAAAAACTTGTTGAAACCATTTTTTTTAGCATTCTAAGCATGAAGATAGGATTAATTTCAGATACCCACAGCTATTTAGATAAGGCCGTATTTTCCTATTTTGATGGCTGTGATGAAATATGGCATGCTGGCGATTTTGGATCTATGGAAGTGATTGAAGAATTGCAAAATTTTAAACCCTTGAAAGGGGTGTTTGGAAATATCGATCAAAAAGACATTCGTTTACAATTTCCAGAACATTTGCGTTTTAATTGCGAAAAAATGGATGTGTGGATGACGCATATTGGTGGGTATCCTGGTAAATACAGTCCACTGGTAAAGCCAGAGATAATGCTAAATCCCCCTAAATTATTTATATGTGGACACTCCCATATTCTAAAAGTGCATTATGATCCTAAATTAGGATTGATGCATCTGAATCCTGGTGCTGCGGGAAAACAAGGTTGGCATACCGTTAGAACGTTAATGCGCTTCGATATCCATGAGGATAAAATAGAAAATTTGGAGGTTATTGAGCTTGCCGGTAGGTAATCGCTTATGAAACCATTACAGATTGTCTCTTACTTCAATTAAAAAGGTTTTTAATTTTTCTAACGAATTAATTACTCGTTGGTTTTCTTTGGCCTCTCCTTTATTACTACGCAAATAATCTCTTGCCCCTTGTAAGGTATAGCCTTTTTCCTTCACCAAATTAAAAATAATCTTTAAATTGGAGATATCATTTTGCGTAAATAGACGATTGCCCTTTTTGTTTTTCTTTGGTTGAAGAATCTCAAATTCACGCTCATAGAAACGAATCTGTGAAGCATTTACATCAAACATTTCCGTTACTTCACCCATGGTATAGTACAGCTTATTGATATCTCTTTCTTTGTAAGGCATGAATTTTCAGCATTGGTGATAAAAACAAATATACAATCAAAGTTTGAATTTCAAAAAAAGCGATACTTTTATACTAAAATTCTACAATTGATGGATTAATTATGCTCGGAAAAGTAATCGTAAGTAAATTTTGGACTCAATTTTTTTCTTTAGGTAAGGCTCAGGCTATTACGATATTTCCATTTATCTTTTTACTGCATAAAAATGATCGACAGAATAAGACGCTGCTGAATCATGAACGGATACATATTTATCAA
This sequence comes from Sphingobacterium sp. HJSM2_6, assembly GCF_049316305.1. Taxonomy (NCBI): domain Bacteria; kingdom Pseudomonadati; phylum Bacteroidota; class Sphingobacteriia; order Sphingobacteriales; family Sphingobacteriaceae; genus Sphingobacterium; species Sphingobacterium sp. HJSM2_6. Next base: position 34,371 of record NZ_JBMOXB010000015.1, on the reverse strand, counting down.
GCGTTAGAACTGTTGGTTATTCCATTTTATGTATGGTACCTAACTGAATTTTTAGTGCGCTTAATCCTTGTTCAAAATGTTCATCGTGCTTATCTAGAAATTTCGTTTGAACAAGAAGCGTATAAAAATGATCAGGATATGAGCTATTTACAAAAAAGAAAGGTATTTGATTTTCTCAAATACCTTTCATAAAATAGTCTTTGTGTTTTGCTAAATCCAATACATGGATCTAATTATATGCAGGATTAATTACCAATTGTCGGTTCGGAATGGAGAAACAGGAAGTCCTCTACTGTTAAAAAGATTCGGCATCGCAATTTCTGTAAATCCAAATCTAGCTGCTACAGGCGATTTCACTTCGTTGGATTGAATAATTAATTTATTTCCTTTGATCGTTCCTTTTGCTGGATGAAATACTTGGTCAGCTCCTGCGATTTGTAAATCCGTAATATCTCCTTTAGCCGTTAATTGTCCGTCTAAATAATGGAAGCTGATTTCTATACTGTTTCCTTTAATTTGTTGAGACTTATACACTGGTGATTTATAATCTTGAATAGGCTTTTTGTATACATCTACTAAGGTTAATTCAGCTAATCTACGAGCAACTTCTTTTTTCAGGGTAGGATGAATGTCTTTGATATTGTCCACTAAGTCTGTAATGACCACCATGCCTGTTTTGGGAAGTTCTAATGCTGTTTTCACTTGTTGCTCACGTAAGAACGCCGCTAAGGGTACTTGGTTGTTATAGGCGAAAGGAGCGATTTGTACAAAATAGAATGGGAAATCATGATTCCATGCAGAACGCCAAGAATTAATCATGGTTTTCATTAATTTGTCATACCCTGGATAGGTGCCTACATTGCTTTCGCCTTGGTACCAATAAGCTGCAGTGAGGTTGTATCCTTTCAATGGAGCAATCATACTGTTATACAGGGTTCCATTTTCATAAGGTCTGTATTCAGCAAAGCCTTGTTTTTGTGCATAACTTAATAAGAGCGGGTCGTTTAGAATCAAATACTCAGGTGTCCAAACCTCTGCAGGTGTTCCACCCCAACTGGCATTGATGACTCCAATAGGTACTTGTTGATCTTTATTGATTTCCTTTGCAATAAAATAACCGATGGCTGAAAAGGGTTTTAAGGTTTCAGCTGATAGCGTAGACCAAGCGTTTGCCAATTGTTCTTGCGGCGTTTTAGCGCCAACTTTACTGACTTGTAGAAGACGGATGTTTGGGTTGTTAGCTGTAGGCAATTCATCCATAATCTCTTTTAAGTTTTGGTTACCTCCCCATTCCATATTCGATTGGCCAGAGCAAATAAATACATCACCTAGGAGAACATCGTCTAAGGTTATTTTTTGTCCAGCCATGTAGATGTTTATGCGGTGTGGTCCACCGGCTTTGCCTGCTGGTAGAGTTGTTATCCATTTTCCGTTAGGATCAACTTTGGTTCTTACCGTGTCTTTAAACCAGTCTGCAGTAATTTCAACTTGATTGCCTGCATTACCCCATCCCCAAAAGTTTATGGCGGTTTCTCTTTGCAAAACCATGTGGTTTGAAAAAAAGTTTGGTAATCGTAATTGAGCTACTACTTGGTTTATGGATGCTGCTAATAACAAGCAGCTAATCAGAAAGCCTTTGAGTTTAAGCATGATTTAATAGTTTTAGGTTTATTTGATACCCATAAAGGTAATAAAAGTTTTAGTGGCTAGCTCATGAGGGGGATTATTTTTGGGCAAAAAAAAGCGGTTGATCGCATTTGCTATCAACCGCCAAATTCTTTAGTAGACTTATTTGACTAGTTTCAAAAATGTTGAAACTTTATCTTTTAATTGTCTTCGATCGACTATAAAGTCCAAGAAACCGTGTTCTAATAAAAATTCCGAAGTTTGAAATCCCTTTGGAAGGTCTTTCTTTATGGTTTCTTTTATAACCCTTGGTCCGGCAAATCCAATGAGTGCTCCAGGCTCTGCAATATTAATATCCCCTAGCATCGCATAAGATGCGGTCACACCTCCTGTTGTAGGGTCGGTGAGCAAGCAGATGTACGGAAGTTTTGCTTGGCTTAGAAGGGCTAATTTCGCGGATGTTTTAGCCATTTGCATTAATGAAAAAGCGGCTTCCATCATTCGGGCTCCTCCTGATTTGGAAATGAGCATAAAAGGTAGCTTATTCGCTAAGCAATAATCAATGGAGCGGGCGATTTTTTCACCAACGACGGATCCCATAGAACCTCCTATAAAGGAAAAGTCCATACAATCAATAACGATCTCTTGTCCATTTATTTTTCCAACAGCTGCACGTAAAGCATCTTTTAGTCCTGTCTTTGCTTGACTTTCGACTAATCGATCTTTATAAGGCTTGCTATCTTCAAAGTTTAAAGGGTCTCCTGCTTTGAGATTTGAGAATAATTCAGTGTATTCATTATTATCAAATAAAATAGAAAAATATGCAGTAGAGCCTATACGGATATGATAGTCACAATAGTGGCAAACGTATTTATTTTCAACTTGTTCTACATTCAAAAGGGGCTTTTTACAATTAGGACATTTGTTCCACATCCCATCAGGGGCCTCTTTCTTATGTTCTGTTGCAGTGTGAATTCCTGCCTTATTTCTTTTAAACCAACTCATATACTCGTGTTAATTCGGATTACAAATAAACGAAAAATATCTAATATGTGTGTTGTGAATTGAAATTGAGGGAAGAATATGCTGCTGAATGCTGGGGAATGGAAATAAAAAATGGGTAAGCTACCTTTATCGCACCGCTCAACCTAATACCCTTGCTTTGTTCCCAACCTGGGGGATTCAAAGGGAGCTGGTCGTAAAGGACTTACCCACGACAAAATTAACATTTTTTTGGTTCTTTCGAAAAGAAAATGTCAATATTTGGCTATAATGCTGACTTTCAGTCCAAAAATTACATCTTATCTTTATGAAATTCTCCTTTTAAAGCGAAATATCCGAAAACAGCCATTCCAACACTGATGATAGGTGTTAAAATAAAGAGAATAATGACGCCAAACACAACATCTTCTTGATGTCCTGATAATATTTTAGGGAGCCCAAACTGCGCAATACAAAAATATGCGGTCAGCACAGCTAAAATAATCCATAATATGCCTAAGGCTTTTTTTACAAGTTCCATAATTAGTTTAAATCTTTAGCGACCATATTTTTGTTAATATAAAGGGCTCCAATGACAAAGCAGACTGCTGAAATAATAATCGGATACCATAAACCTTCTAAATAAAATTGGGGATCTCCTCCGCTCTGGGCATTGGTCGCCAAATAGGTTGATACGGCAGGAAGCAATCCACCAAAAATTCCATTTCCGATGTGATAGGGTAGCGACATGGAGGTATAGCGGATTTTTACTGGGAATATTTCCACTAAAAAGGCTGCTATTGGCCCATAAACCAAGGTGATATAGATTATTTGAATAAAGATTAAGCCAATAAGCTTAACATAATTTATACCTGACACATGGACGGTAATTTTACTTTTGGATTCTTTAGGTTGTTCAACTGCTTGCCCACCTATGGCTACCGTGGTGCTAACTGTTTCTGTTAATCGGGTCCCATCGGCATATGCACGATTCGTTTTAACGATTTCTTCCTTCTTTTGATCGACTTCAAGAATGGATTTCTCGGTCTTTCTTTGATCTATTAATTCTTTCTTATTTTCAACATTGGTTATTTGATACATCGTCTCATATATCGGTCTATAGGTTAGCATAGCTAAAAGCATCCCGATTAACATGACCCATTTACGGCCCACTTTATCAGATAGTTTTCCGAATATGACAAAGAATGGTGTACCTAAAAGTAAGGCAATACCTAAGATGATATCGGCTTGGTCAGAGTCTAGAAACATGACTGTTTTCATGAAACTCATGGAATAAAATTGCCCGGTGTACCAAACAACCCCCTGGCCCATTGCGGCTCCAAAAAGTGCTAGTAAAACGAATTTTAAGTTGTATTTGTTTCCAAAACTCTCTTTTAGAGGGTTTGTAGAAGTTTTTCCTTCCGCTTTAGCTTTTTTAAATTCTGGAGATTCATCCATGTTTTTACGGATTAAGTAAGAAACATAGACCATGAGGATAGATAATAAAAAGGGTACACGCCATCCCCAATCATCAAACTGTTCTGCTGTTAGGAAAAATTTGGTCAGTAGGATTACGACTAAAGAGATAAACAATCCAAAGGTTGCTGTAGTTTGAATCCATGAGGTCCAATATCCACGTTCCCCATTTGGTGCATGCTCAGCAACATAAGTGGCTGCTCCACCATATTCACCCCCTAAAGCTAAACCTTGTAATAAACGTAATATTAATACGATGACAGGGGCCAAGAATCCAATTTGATCATAGGAAGGAATACATCCAATGAGGAATGTAGCGCCACCCATTAACATCAAGGTGACCATAAAGGTGTATTTTCGGCCAATCATGTCGCCTAAACGTCCAAAAAATAAAGCACCAAAGGGTCTTACCACAAAGCCTGCAGCAAAAGTTGCCAGTGTCGATAAAAACGCTGCAGTAGGATTGTCTGAAGGGAAGAATTTGGTAGAAATGACTATGGATAGACTTCCAAAAATAAAAAAGTCGTACCATTCGATTAATGTTCCTAAGGAAGAAGCTCCGATGACTTTCCAGATTCCTTTCTTATTTACTTGTTCTTGCATAATTTAGTTTAGGTTTAAGGTAATTTATATATTTTTCCAGGTAATGTTTGAATCAAACCAGTCATTTCCATTTCTAAAAGGGTGACTGCGAGCTTACTTGCTGGCCATTTGCAATAATAAGCAATATCATCAATGCTTGCTTGATTTTCGTCTTTTAAAAAGTCAAAGACCAATTTTTCATCGGTAGATAAGCTTGGCATTAAGGGCAATTGAAAGCCAATATTTTGTTTTTGTTGGTTATTTTTTTTCCATTGCATTAAATTGATAAGGTCTTGTGGTTCTTGGATCAAGTGGGCCTTATTCGTTTTTATTAAATAATTACATCCAGCAGAGTAGGGTTGATCGACATGACCTGGATAGGCACAAACATCCCTATCATAACTGTTGGCGATTTCCGCAGTAATTAAGGCTCCACCTTTATTTGCAGCCTCAACAACGATGGTGACATCTGCCAATCCGGCAATAATTCGGTTTCTCATGGGGAAATTCATGCGATCTGGTAATGTTCCTGATGGGAATTCGGTCAATAAACTGCCCGCTTGCATTATTTCTTTTGCAGTTTCTGAATGTTCATAAGGGTATATTCGATCTAGGCTATGTCCTAATACTGCTGTTGTTGGCAATTTAAGTTGTAAAGCAGTGCGGTGCGCTTGGATATCGATGCCAAAAGCTAAGCCACTAACGACCAAGACTTGAAATTCTTTTAATTCGTTTAAGAGTTGTTCGGTTAATTTTTTGCCGTAGGAAGTTGCATTTCGAGTGCCAACAACGCTAATGACTTTAGGTTGGTTTAAATTGATCGTTCCTTTATGATACAAGAGCATTGGGCTGTCATCACATTGTTTTAATCGCTGAGGGAATAGTTCGTCTTCAAACCATAAGAGTTGGATCTGTTGATCTTCCACAAAGCGTAATTCTTGTTCACTCTCTGCTAAAAATGATTTATTAAGAAGCTGTTGGATGACATTTGCACTTAAGCCAGGGATTTGTTGTAATTCTTTTTTATTGCTCAGAAAAATGTTTTCTAAAGAGCCAAAATACGCTAATAGCAATCGACTGGATTTAGGACCAATACCTTTAATCTTAGTTATCGCAATTTTCTCTATAGCGTTCATTGTTGGTTAGTTGCGACTAAAGATAATGATTCAGGCCTTTTTCTGCAATATCTCTTGCATTTAATTGCTTAACTTTGTGAATAAAAACAGAAAAAATGGAAGTGCAAGAGCCCTTTGATATAGAGATAGCTGATGTAGTTTATTCTATATTTCCTGATGAAACGGATACCTATACCGTCTTTAAAGATGGGAAGGAATATGTTCAATTGATTAAAGATACGGATACGTTATGGTTGAAATTAAATCCTGAATCTGGATTACCCATGTTTGGTATGGATGAAGAAATTAATCTCATAGGCGCAGAGATATCTAAATATCTTCAGTAGGGAAAAAGGTCTTTTTTCCCTACATAATATAATCGGGCTTTTGCGCGATAAAGCGAGTCTACATGGGGATATATAGGACGTATTTTGTGTCGAAGAAGTCTTCTTTAAAGTAACTACTTATTGGATGTAATTCCGCTTTAACTCTTGCTTCTTTGATTTCTTCTTTTAAATCTCCACCCTTCAAATACAATATGCCGTTTGGAATTGCATTATGATCTTTGTTTTCAATTTTATTACGAACCCAAGGAATAAAATCTGCTAATCTAGTTACTGCTCTGGAGATGATAAAATCATATTTATAGTCTAAATCTTCTGCACGAATATGATCAGCCTCTACGTTTGTCAAGCCTATAGCTGCTGCTACCTCACGTACGACTTTAATTTTCTTACCAATGGAATCTACTAAATGAAATTGCACCTCTGGAAAAAGAATGGCTAAGGGTATTCCTGGAAATCCACCTCCTGTACCTACATCTAAAATTCTAGTTTTAGCGGTCAGTTCGGAAATAAATTTTCCAATAGCTAATGAATGTAGCACATGTTTTAAATACAGGCTTTCAATATCTTTTCGCGATATGACATTTATTTGGTCGTTCCATAATGGATAGACCGTAGCCAATTGTGTGAATTGTTCTTTTTGTTTCTCCGTAAGATTCGGAAAATACTGAAATATGATGTCTACTGTAGGATTCACGGACAATTAAATTAAAGGGTTATTTCCAGGATTGTTGTTTTTTTGTTCGGTTAAACAATCCATTAAAACAGATGTAAAAATAATAATATAGATCCAAAATTGGTAACCATAGCCATAAGTCGCTCACTTGTAGCTTTTGATAAATGGGTCTAAAGATGATAAATTGTATGATTAATCGTAAAAAATAGGCTCCTAAGATGAATTTCCAAGTGGAAGGAAATACGCATGCTGTGATGATCAACGCGAGGTAGAATAGCAATGCACTAATCAATTGAATTCCTAACATGCGTTTATGTCGGCTCTTGTAAAGTACTGATGCACCGGCATGACGTGCTTTTTGCTTATAATAACTTTTCCAGCTGTCTTTTGGAGCAGACAAGACAAAGGCATTTGGGTGGATGGAAATTTGAACATTCTTTTTGGTTGCATTACTGTTTACAAAAAGGTCATCATCACCAGATTTGATGTGCATATGGGCATTAAATCCTTTGCCTCGAAAGAATAAAGCTTTTCGATAGGCTAAATTTCTTCCTACAGCCATATAGGCATCCTTTTTTAACGCATAAGAAAGGTAGCTCATCGCCGTGTGTGTGGTTTCAAAACGAATAAGTTTGTTGAGGAAACCAGGAAGCTTAAAGTATGGGGAATATCCTAAAACAAGTTCTTTGTGCTCATTTGTAAATCCACCGGCCATCTCCGAAATCCAATGTTCGTTATGGGGTTGGCAATCGGCATCGGTCATGAGTAAGTAGTCGTATTGAGCTGCTTTAATACCCATGGTAAGTGCAAATTTTTTGCTATGCTTTAGTTTGATATGCTCCTTAATATCGACTATTTTTAAATGCGGATACTGCTCAGCGAAATCCTTTAATACCCACTTACTTTCATCGGTAGAGAAATCATTGACAACAATGACTTCAAAATTAGGGTAATTCTGATTTAATATACTGGGTAAAAAAGTCTTTAAATTTTCTTGTTCATTATGAGCGCATATGATAACTGAAACAGCGGGTTTATCTGTAGCTTCTTGGAAAGAAGATACTTTATGCCGAGCTAATCGAGCGTAAACGAAAAGTAAAAAATAGAGTTGAAAAAGCAACAATAGCAAAATAATCCCCAAAGGGATGTGTTGCCATTCTAGTATAATTTCTGGGGTTAATTGCATAAAATTGCATCAAAGATACAGCATAAAAGAGTAAATGATTCGAGAGATGTTAATAAATGCGAATAAATTAGCGGAATTAAGGCTTGCTCGAAATTTTATAGTATTTTTGCGGTCGATTAAATAAGAGTATGAAATTTACGCTTCAGGCAAAAGACAAACTTTCAAGAGCAAGGGCTGGGGAGATAGAAACCGCTCATGGGACGATAAAAACACCAATTTTTATGCCCGTAGGAACAGCAGGTACAGTGAAAGCGGTACATCAGCATGAATTAGTTAATGATATTCAAGCACAGATAATTTTAGGAAATACCTACCATTTATATTTACGACCAGGGTTGGATGTAATTCAAAAAGCAGGTGGTTTACATCAATTTATTAATTGGGATCGCCCCATGCTAACAGATTCTGGGGGCTATCAAGTATACTCATTAACCGAAGTTCGTAAAATAAAAGAAGAGGGAGTGACTTTTAGATCGCATATTGACGGTTCTAAGCATTTATTTACGCCTGAAAATGTTATGGATACGCAACGAATAATTGGTGCGGATATCATCATGGCTTTTGATGAATGTACTCCATATCCATGTGATTACCAATATGCGAGAAGATCTTTAGATATGACTCACCGTTGGTTAAAACGTTGTTGCGATCGATTTGATAGTACAGAGCCTTTGTATGGTTATGACCAAACGTTATTTCCAATAGTTCAAGGGTCAGTATATAAGGATTTAAGAGAAAAGTCTGCAGAAACTATTGCCTCTTTTAACCGTGAAGGTAATGCGATAGGAGGCTTGTCGGTAGGTGAGCCTGCCGAGGAAATGTATGCAATGACGGAAGTGGTGACCAATATTCTACCGGTGGATAAGCCTCGCTATTTAATGGGGGTGGGCACACCTGTTAATTTATTGGAAAATATTGCGTTAGGAATTGATATGTTCGACTGTGTAATGCCTACCCGAAATGCTCGGAATGGGATGTTATTTACTCAAAAGGGGATTATTAATATCAAGAATGAAAAGTGGAAGGATGATTTTAGTCCGATAGATCCAGATAGTGATTTATTAGTCGATCGTTTACACACCAAAGCATATTTACGCCATTTAATTAAATCGCAAGAGATTTTGGGCGCACAAATTGCTTCTCTTCATAATCTTCATTTTTATCTTTGGTTGGTAGGTCAAGCTAGAGAAAAAATTATCGATGGAACATTTTATGATTGGAAGAACAGCATGGTTAAAATTTTAGACCAACGATTATAATCAATAACCATGAAAATCATTGATTTATATATCATTAAAAAGTACTTATCTACTTTTGTATTTACAGTAGCTATCTTCTGTGTAGTTATTGTCATTTTTGATATTTCTGAAAAAATCGATGATTTTAATAAATATAATGCTCCGATGCATCGGGTTTTCTTTGAGTATTACGCACTTGGAAGTTTGCCCTTTTTCATCAATATGCTTACGCCTCTTTTTAATTTTATAGCCGTAATATTCTTTACGTCAAAAATGGCCGATCAAACAGAGATTGTGCCTATATTAAGCGGAGGCATGAGTTTTAATCGGATGTTAAGGCCCTATATTTTATGTGCCGGTTTGATTTTTGCCCTTACTTTAGTGTCTAACGTGTTTATCATCCCATATACGAATAAGGTTAAGGTGGATTTTGAAAATATTTTTGTAAAACCGAATAAAGAAACTTCACCAACGTCTACACATATGCAAGTGGATTCAAACACTTATGTATATATGGGCTCGTTTGATATTAAAAGTCGTACTGGATACAACTTCAGTTTAGAGAAATTTGATGGGGATAAAATGATTGCCAAGTTGATGGCCGAGCGGATTACTTGGGATTCTGTGGCCAGCAAATGGAGCCTTCATACTTATTCAAATAGGGAAATCGATGGGCTTAAGGAAAAGATGGAAACTGGTGATAAACGTGATACGACCTTAGATATGCGTCCGCAAGATTTTGAAGTGTATGAAAACGTATTCACGACCATGAGCCAAAAAGAATTGGAAATACGTATTGATAAGGAAGAAATCCGTGGAACCGGCAGAATGAATGAATTGTTGTTAGAAAAATATAAGCGATTAATCAATCCTTTCTCGGCATTCATTTTAACGATTATTGGGGTTTCCTTATCGTCTAAGAAAGTTAGGGGAGGGATAGGCTTAAGTTTAGGATTAGGGATTGGCTTAAGTTGTATTTATATTGTATTGGAGCGTTTTTCAAGTATGTTTTCTATTAAAGGAGGGTTAGACCCGCTAATATCAGTGCTTATTCCAAACGTGATATTTATTATTCTTAGTTTTTATCTTCTGAAAAAGGCGCCTAAGTAAGTTTTTTATGCCAGCAATAAAAATCAACAGCAATATTCTAATATTGCATTTTACGGTATTGATTTGGGGTTTTACAGGGGTGTTGGGAGAATTGATTTCTATATCTGCAATTCCTCTTGTTTGGTATAGGGTTCTTATCGCGGTAATATTTCTATTTATTTATTTTAAAATCAAACGTATTTCCATTAAGGTAACCCGTAACCAATTGGTTCAATATATGGGGGTAGGATTGATTGTAGGCCTGCATTGGATCTTGTTTTTTCATGCGATAAAAGTGTCTACTGTCTCTGTAACTCTGGTTACTTTATCCAGCGTGACTTTATTTACAGCCGTGTTGGAACCTATCATCAACAAAAAGAAAATTGCTTTATCGGATGTCATCGTCGGCTTAATCATCATTTTAGGGATTTACCTGATTTTTAAGTTTGAATTTAAGTATTTCTGGGGGATTGTTTTTGGACTTTCTTGTGCGTTTTGTGCGAGTATATTTTCCATATTTAATGCTCGGATGGTTAAAAAGGCAGAACCCGCATTGATTACATTCTATGAAATGTTGGGAGGCTTTCTAGGAATCAGTTTATTGCTTTTTGTTCAAGATGGTTTTGGTCCCCAATTGATCTTAAATAATCAGGATATCGGTTATTTGTTTTTATTAGGAGGCTTGTGTACCGCAGTGGCTTATGTACTTGGTGTTGCTGTGATGAAGGAACTTTCTGCATTTACGGTTGCATTAACGACCAATTTAGAACCAGTTTATGGAATTATATTAGCCTTGCTTATTTTTGGGCAACAAGAGGCCATGAGTACAGGTTTCTATTTAGGAGCTATAATCGTATTAGGAGCTGTTTTTGTTTATCCTTATATGAAAAATAAGATTAACCTATAATATCATTATAAAATCAAATACTCATTGATTTTAATAAACAAGTGCCATTTTATTGTATTTAAATGGAATTATTTGTTTCAAATTCTAATTTTAATTAATTTCGTTAATAAATTGATAATTACCTCTCTTGTTAACCCTGCTATGATGACACTTTAGGTTAATTTTATAGGGTTAATTTTTATTTGAAGCAAACGTTTGCGTTTATTTTGCATTTTGTTACCTGAAAAGAATGTGGTAATTTTTCAATGTTTTAGTAAGAAAGACAGTTTTCGTTTGCGTGTAATATATATTTCTGAATGACTAAAGAATACAGAATTAGCTTGTAAAGAGTTAATAATTCCGTTATTTTTAGTATTTTAGATTGTGTTTTTTGAACTGTTTAGCCGCTTGTGATGATCGTATTACAAGGTGTAATAAAACAAATCGCTGAAATAAGAAGGATGATATTGAGAAAGTTCTTGATATTATTTAGTTAAATAAAATATTTCTAACTGTTAATTTTCAAAACTATTTATTAGATGGAGGCTGTCCAATCCTGGATGGCCTTCTTCATTTACGTTTTCTTCAAAACTATAGGTAAGACTAATCTTAAGCCAATATTTGATTCAAATTACATCAGCATGAGTTTGTTAACTCCTTTTATTTACCTAAAATATTCTAAGATATCTTATTTGTTTTTTGTAAAACTGCCTAATAATGTGTGATTATTGCGTAACTTTGTACTTTTACACAATACCTGAAAAATGTTGCCGTGAGGTAACGAATTTATTAATAATATGGCAAATATAATCGCAATTGTTGGTAGACCCAATGTAGGAAAATCTACATTATATAACCGATTAACGGAAAGTCGTAAGGCAATCGTAGATGATTTTAGTGGAGTAACCCGTGATAGACATTACGGTCAAGCGGAATGGATAGGAAAGAAATTTACCGTTATCGATACTGGCGGTTTTGTACAAGGATCAGATGATGTTTTCGAATCAGCAATTCGTGAACAAGTATTAATTGCAATTGAAGAGGCTTCAGTAGTGTTATTCGTTGTAGATGTAACTACCGGTATTACTGATTTAGATGATGAAATCGCGCATGTGCTTCGTAAGTCAAGCAAACCTGTGTTCGTCGTTGCAAATAAAGTAGATAGTGCAAAGCAACATCATGATTCAGCTGAGTTTTATGGATTTGGATTGGGAGAGATTTATAACATTTCTTCGATGACAGGTTCTGGAACAGGCGAATTATTGGATGATGTAGTGGAGCATTTTGAAATCGAAGAAGAGGATGATAGTGAACTGCCAAAATTTACCATCGTTGGTCGCCCAAATGTTGGGAAATCTTCGTTAACCAATGCACTTTTAGGTAAGGAAAGAAATATCGTAACTCCTATTGCTGGAACAACCCGAGATTCTATTCATATTCATTATAATCAATTTGGTCATGAGTTTTTACTGGTAGATACTGCTGGACTTCGCAGAAAATCTAAGGTAAATGAAGATATTGAGTTCTATTCGGTTATGCGTACCATTAAAGCATTGGAAGATTCTGATGTCGTTATTTTAATGTTGGATGCAAAGGATGGAATAGAGGCTCAGGATATAAATATTTTCCATTTAGCAGAAAAGAATAAAAAAGGGATCATGATTTTGGTGAATAAATGGGACACCGTAGAGAAAGACCATAAAACTGCAAAATTATTTGAAGAAAGTATCAGAAGTAAAATTGCTCCTTTTTCTGATGTTCCTATCATCTTTACTTCCGTGACCGAGAAACAGCGTATTTTTAAAACTGTTGAAACGGCAATGGAAGTCTATCAAAATAAGACTAAGAAAATCCCTACATCAAAATTAAATGATGTAATGCTAGATATTATTGAGAAATATCCACCTCCAGCAAACAAAGGGAAATTCATTAAAATTAAATATGTGACGCAATTGCCAGGAAGATCACCAATGTTTGCTTTCTTCTGTAATTTGCCTCAATATATTAAAGATCCTTATAAACGCTTTGTCGAAAACAAACTTCGTGAACACTTCGATTTTAAAGGCGTGCCAATCCAAATATACTTTAGACAAAAATAATCGTTTCAACACCACGTATGGAGCATAATTTAATAGTTTACAATACCCTCACTCGTAAAAAAGAAAAATTTGAACCTATTCATCCCAATTTAGTTGGGATGTATGTTTGTGGACCCACCGTTTATAGTGATGTTCATTTGGGAAATTGTAGAACATTTGTATCTTTTGATTTAATCTTTCGATACCTGATTCACTTAGGTTTTAAAGTGAGGTATGTGCGAAATATTACAGATGCTGGTCATCTTGAAGGAGATAATGATGAAGGTGACGATAAATTTGCAAAAAAGGCCAAACTTGAACAATTGGAGCCTATGGAAATTGTACAGAAGTATACCATTGGTTTTCACGATGTCTTAAGATTGTTTAACACTTTGCCTCCAAGTATAGAGCCTACGGCAACAGGACATATTTCGGAACAAATCGAAATGGTGCAAGCGATCATTAAGAATGGCTATGCTTACGAGGTAAATGGCACCGTATATTTTGATGTTGAAAAGTACGTCAAAGAATATAACTATACCATTTTAACCAATCGGAATTTAGAAGATTTGTTAACTAATACCAGAGAACTTGGTGGACAAGATGAGAAGCGCGGTCGGTTGGATTTTGCTTTATGGATAAAGGCTAAACCTGAACACATTATGCGTTGGCCATCTCCTTGGGGAATTGGTTTTCCAGGATGGCACATCGAATGTTCTGCTATGAGTAAGAAATATTTAGGTGACCAATTTGATATTCATGGTGGAGGAATGGATCTTGCCGCTACACACCATACTAATGAAATTGCGCAATCTGAAGCTTGTAATCACAGCACACCAGCAAAATATTGGATGCATACCAATATGTTGACCGTTAATGGATCAAGAATGTCCAAGTCTGCAGGTAATGGATTTTTACCAGGGGAGCTTTTCACTGGAAACCATCCGCTATTGCAAAGAGGATATTCACCTATGGCTGTTCGATTTTTTATGCTTCAGGCGCATTACAGGAGTACATTGGATTTTTCAAATGAGGCGTTAGATGCTGCAGAGAAAGGATTCAAAAGATTGATGACTGCTATTGGTCTATTGGAAAAGATTCAAGTTTCGGAAAGTTCTAGTTTCGGAAATTTATCCGAAATTAAAGATAGATGCTATCAAGCAATGAATGACGACTTCAATAGCCCTGTATTAATTGCGGAGTTGTTTGAAGTGGTAAGAATCATTAATTCCCTATTTGATAATAAACTGACTATTACAGCATCTGATTTATCTGACCTAAAATCATTTATTCAATCTTTTGTATACGATATTTTAGGGCTTAAAGACGATCAATTAGCAGATTCAGATAATATGGATGATTTAATGCAAATAATCATTCAAATGCGCAATGACGCTAAGAAAAACAAAGATTTTGTAACATCCGATCGTATCCGAGAACAATTGAATGCTGTAGGTATTTTACTGAAGGATAGTAAAGATGGTACACTTTGGAATAAGATTTGATTAGGTAGGTAAAATTTAAAGAATGATCTATAAAAAAAGCTTAGTTTTTGTAACTACTACCTGTTTATCTATTGCATGTTTTGGTCAATTACCAGAAAAGGTAGGCGGACTACTTAATGTAGATAAAACTGCAGCTAATCTATCTAAATCTGAAAATCCCAGATCGGGATTGAAATATATGCTGGATAAGGAAAGTATATTTTATGTTCCTTCTCCTGTGAATGCTATAAATTACCTCGATAATAGACCCAATCTCCCAGATGTTTTAAATTGGGAACCGAACCTTGTATTAGTTTCTCGAAGTTTAGACTGGGGAGTTACCTCTGGTCCTTTGCAATTTCAAAAGGTGGGGGCTGTAAAAAGAAACGGCCAGTATTTGACTGTTTGGAGAAGGGATAAGAAAGGAAATTGGAAGATTCATTTGCGAGCTGAGGTAGAAAATCATGGCAAAAAGAAAAGTACTGGATTAGAGTATTATGAACCAGATAATAAACCGTTTTTAAAACATCGATCTGTTAAAAGACTAGAGCAGCGTGAAGAAGTGGTTTTTCAAACGGATGAATTATTTTCAAATATCTTAAAAGCGGATACTAAAACCGGATACTCTGAATTTCTAGCGGAAGATGCACGGTATTATTTTCCTTGGAAAGATGAAATTGTAGGAAAAGACAATGTGTTGGAGTTTTTGAAAAAGGAACGCATTGAAATTGATACAGACCCAACAGAAGTAGGTCGTGCATATAGTGGAGAATTCGCCTATACCTTAGGTACAGCTACTGTAGGAACTAAGGAAAAAGTATTAAAATTCAGTTATATTAGAGTTTGGCAATTAAAAGATGATTTTAATTGGAAGGTAATTCTAGAAATGATGTTTGAAAAATAAAAGATATTCATAAAAAAAAGGGCAGTAATTCATAATGATTACTGCCCTTTTTTGTTGCTATACTTAGCGTATTAAGAATACTTATTATTTAGCAGCAATATCTTGCGGTGCACTCCATATTTTTAATTCTTCACACGCATTGAAATCTTCATTGATATGTACGAAGGTGTTTTTAGTTTTCTTTTCAAACCACTCACTCATCAACCTTCTTGTTTTATCCTCTTGTGCGGCCTCTTGAATTTTTGAAAAATCTTGTTCTAAACTAGCTTCATGCGGAGGGATTCTTCTTTTCAGGTAATTGAATTTATAAGCAATTTTCCCAGTCCGTTGATCTTGAAATTGAAATGGTTTAGAGAACTCTCCTTCTTTAAGTGGGTCGATAGCAACAAACAATTCTTTATCTAACATTTCTACTGGAATAATCGTAGAACGTGATTGTGATTGCGGATTGTACACCATACCACCATTAAATTTGGTTTCTTTATTATCGGAATAGTAAGATGCTGCAGCACTAAAGGATATTTGACCTTTATTTACTCTTTCGTATATAGAATCTATTTTAGCCTTGGTACGCTCTAAACTTGCTACAGTAGGTTTAATTTCTACCAATACGTGTCTTACTTTCACTTCTTCTCCTCTACGTTCTAGGACTTGTAAAAAGTGAAAACCATATTCTGTTTCAAACACGGGAGAAAGCTCTCCTGGTTTTAATTTGAAAGCCATCGCTGAAAACTCTTTTACATAGTTCTCACGAGGTGCAAAATCATATTCCCCTCCATTTACTGCAGAACCTTTGTCATCCGAATAGAACGTTGCAACGGTACGGAAATCTGTCCCGTCTACCACTTGCTTACGATACATTTCAGCTTTTTCGCGGAAAACATTTTTTTCTTCTTTCGTCAATTCTGGGTTAATGACTATTTCGCCGATTTCTACTTCGGTATTGAAATATGGTAATGTATCTTGATTTAATGTCTCAAAATATTTTTTTACTTCCTGAGGAGTAATAGTCACTTTTTGGATAATGGTACTTTGCAATTTCTGTGCTTTCATTTGTTCGGCAACAATTGGACGCATTTCTTCTTTATATTGCAAAATAGATTTTTTCAAGAAATTCTCTACACGTTCTTGTCCACCTCCACGTTGAATCATTCCCCGCATCTTTGCATTTAAATCGTCATCAACTTCCGATTCGGTAACCTCCACAGAGTCAATTACTGCTTGTTGAGCCAATAATTTTGTCATAATCAATTGCTGTAACGCCATGCATTTGAATTGATCATTTGGAGTTCCTCCATTGATGAGGTATTGAGCGTATTGTGCTTCAATGTCAGATTGTAGAATTACGCCACTACCAACAGTAGCTACTACACGGTCAATTAGTTTAGTCTGTGCCGTAGCAGTAAACGCACTAATTAATAAGTAAAAAAGTATTATGCTTGAAACTTGTTTCATTCTTTTCGATTCGCTCTTAACTATTCAATATCAGCAAAATTATTAAATATTATGCCTTTTTTATACTTTTATGAATTAAATATTGAATTAATCTACCATTGCTTCATAAAGAGTTTGCTAAAATACCGATTCGCAATCAATATAAAGTCCTTTTAACCATATTTAACAGATGAAAACAAGAGCTATTTTATTCTTCTTATTATTCGCTACCATGGGTATATCCAAGGTTTATTCTCAAAAGATTCCTTTATATGTAGGAACGTATACGGCAGCTCAGGAAAGTAAAGGAATTTATGAACTCGAATTTGATTCGAAGACTGCTGATATTAAATACAAAAATGTTGTTGAAACTTTAAATCCTTCTTTCCTTGCGAGGAAAGGAAAGCTGATTTTAGCAGTGAATGAATTAGTAAATGGAAAACAAGCCCTAACATCCTTTCGGATTACGGAAAATGGATTTAAGTTATTGAATAGTTTACCGACGACAGGACAAGCACCATGTCATGTTATTATTGAGGAGAAAAATCAAAAGTATGCGGTAGTCTCTAATTATTTAGGAGGTGCCTTGGATTTATACGCTCTTAATGAGGACGGATCAATTAAAAGTTTGGATGATAGCGTTCACTTCAAAGGTTCAAGTGTAAATAAAGCTAGGCAAGAAGCCTCTCATGTGCATTCGGCTTTTCAAGGGCCAGATCAGCGTGTTTATGTTTCTGATTTAGGTACAGATAAAATCCATGTGCTGGAAATTGTTGAAAATGGCCATGCTTTTAAATTTGTTGAAAAGGAAATTATTCAGACACCTAAAGGTGCTGGACCTAGACATCTTACTTTTCATCCCAATGGAAAGTGGCTTTATGCATTGATGGAATTAACCGGAGATTTAGTGATGTATAAACAGGAAAATGGATCTTGGAAAGAACAGCAAGTCATCAGCATGAATGGTCCTTCATTTACTGGGAACAATGGCGCAGCAGATGTTAAAATAACTACTAATGGCAAACAGGTGTATGCAACTAACCGTGGCGAAGCAAATACCATTACTTTATTTAAAGTGCTGAAAAATGGAGAGTTACAACGTGATCAAGTGGTTTCCGTATTGGGTAACGGACCTCGGAATTTTAATTTTTCACCCGATGAAAAATTTATTCTGGTTGGAAATCAAAACAGTAATGAAATCGTTGTGTTCCATAGGGATACAAAAAGTGGGCTACTAAAAGATTCTGGAAAAAGATTTTCAGTGTTTAAACCTGTGTGCCTAATTTTTTAGTTTTAGACTCTGGTACTTTATCGTTTTAACACTATTTTGTCTTCGGTTAATAATTTTATTTTAATTAATTATTAATAAAATAAGTATTTAAAATTATTTAAAAGTTATAATTACTAATTAATTTTTAGTTTGTAAACATTAAATTAGCAATAATTATTACTTCGTTGTAGTAATTGTTTAGCTAATTTATTTTTTATTAACTCTAAATTATTATTTAAGTATGCGCTTAATCAAGTTATTATTCCTAATGACTGGTTTTTTCTCTTTGCATTATTCCATCGCACAGGATCGTATTGTAAAGGGAAAAGTATTATCCAAAACCGACTCTTCACTTCTTATTAGTGCGACCATCAGTGTGCCAAAGACAAACTTGGCTACTTCTACAGATGCTAAAGGGGAATTCAGCATCAAAATCCCAGTTCAATTTAATTCCATTCAAGTTGCTATGGTAGGTTATGAAAATCTATCCTTGGATTTGAATGAGAACAATTATCTGGAAATATATCTAAAACTTAAAGATGAATTAATTGAAGGTGTAGTGATTACGGCTTTCAATACAAAGGTAAAAAAAACAGACTTAATCGGCTCTGTAACCACAGTAAACATCAAAGATTTAAAAGTACCATCCACTAACTTAACTACCGCCTTGGCAGGTCGAGTGGCGGGAATGATTGCCTATCAAACTTCGGGAGAGCCAGGTTATGACAATGCATCTTTTTTTATTCGAGGGGTAAGTTCATTTGGAACAGGAAAGGTAGATCCATTAATCTTGATTGATAACATGGAGGTCACCACGAATGATTTGGCTAGATTACAACCTCAAGATATTGAAAGTTTTTCCGTGTTGAAAGATGCTACTTCTACGGCAGTTTATGGAGCTAGGGGTGCAAATGGAGTTATCTTAGTTTCTACAAAATCTGGTAAAATTGGTAGAGCTAAGCTTTCTATTACTTCAGAAACGTCCATTTCAAGACCTACAAAAATAGTTGATGTGGCAGATCCAATCACCTTTATGCGGTACCACAATGAAGCCATACTAACCAGAAATCCTCAAGTTGCCCCATTGTATTCCGAGGACAAAATTAGAAATACCGAGGATCGTACTGATCCTATAATTTATCCTATGACAAATTGGATGGATATGATTTTGAAGAAACAAGCCTTAACTAATCGTAACAATATTAATATCAATGGAGGGAACAGCTTAACATCCTATTTTGTATCCGGAACATTTAACAAAGATAATGGCTTGTTCAAAACAGTAGGAACAAACAATTACAACTCGAATATCCGTTTTGATACTTATCAATTAAAAAGTAATATAAATATCAATCTCACCAACAGCACAGAATTGGTGGTTCGTTTAGGTGGAACTTTCGATGAATATACAGGACCTATACCTACTGGCAATACCGCTTATAGCTATGCGACAAAAGCCAATCCTATTCTTTTTCCTGCCTTTTATGATAATGTAAAAGGATTTGAATACGTCAAACATACCATGTTTGGAAACTTTGAAGACGATACTAATTATCTAAACCCTTATGCTGAAATTTCAAAGGGTTACCGAGAAAACTCCACTTCGACGATGTACGCTCAATTGGAGTTAAATCAAAAATTAGATCAATTTATTCCGGGCTTGCGATTTAGGGGAATGATCAACACCAATCGCTACTCGACTATGTCTGTGAGTCGTTCTACCAAACCTTATTATTATACTTCCACTGGAGTCAATGACCTATCAGGCTTACCTTCCCTTAAATTGTTGAATGAAACTACAGGATCAGAATTCTTGAACTTTGTGCCTGGGGAAAAGGATGTTCGCAACTCTATATATGCTGAAGCGACCATCTTTTATGATCGTGTTTTTGCGGATAAACATCAAATTACAGCCAACCTCTATAATAATATTAGGCATCAAATTACCACTTTAGGAGGTTCACAAGATAGAGCCCTTCAAGCTTCGTTACCTTTACGAAATATTGGATACGCAGGTAAATTTGGCTATGGATATGATAAACGTTATTTAGTAGAATTTAATTTTGGTTACAATGGTACAGAGCGTTTTGCATCGAAAAACCGTTTTGGATTTTTCCCTTCTATTGGAGCCGCCTGGTCTTTATCTAATGAAAAATTCTTCCCTTTCAAAGATTTCTTTAACAATTTACGATTCAGATATACTTATGGTTTCATTGGAAATGATCAGGTTGGAGCATCTGATGAGCGATTTTTTTACCTCTCGGATGTCAATCTATTCAACCAATCTAAAACAGTAGGCTTTGGTTCTAATTTGAATAATAGAATTGCGACAATAGCTATAAATCGATATGCCAATTTTGATATTACTTGGGAAACTTCCAGAAAAACCAATTTTGCTCTTGACTTTTCCATTTTAAATCAATTGGAATTTACAGGTGAATATTTTAGTGAACATCGTTCAAATATTCTGCAATCAAGAGCAGATATTCCGAATACCATGGGTTTAGGAGCTGTTACACAATACGCAAGTATTGGTGAAGCCTCTAATCGAGGAATCGACGGGAACTTGACTTGGAACCTAAGATTCAGAAATCATTTTACCATGAGGTTGATGGGTAATTTAACCTATTCCAGATCCAAGTATTTGAAATACGAACAAATTGATTATGGTTTGGATTATTTATTATACTCAGGGAAACCTATTAATACAATTTGGGGATACGTAGCAGATCATTTATTTGTTTCGGATGAGCAGGTTGCCAATTCTCCAAGGCAGCTCATAGGCGGAGCATTGAAGGCTGGAGATATTAAATACTTTGATATTAATAATGATGGAGTTATAAACCATAAAGATCAGGTACCTATGGGCTATCCTATGGTTCCGGAAGTTATTTACGGATTTGGCTTTTCTGCATCCTATAAGTTCATTGACTTTTCACTGTTCTTTCAAGGATCCGCTAGAAATTCTTTTATGATCAATTATACCACAGGTGGAGTACATCCATTTACTAAAGTTAAGTTAGACGGAGGAGTAGGAAATAATCAATTGTTAACCATGTTTGCAGACAATCATTGGTCAGAGCACAACCAAGATTTATATGCCTTAGCACCAAGGTTCTCGGAAAATCCTATCGAAAACAATGCGGCACCCAGTTCTTGGTGGTTAAGGAATGGAGACTTTTTACGATTAAAGCAATTGGAACTAGGGCTGTCTCTACCATCAAAATGGCTCAGCAAATACAAAATAACCAATTTAAGATTATATGCTACAGGAACCAATCTTTTTATTTGGAGTCAATTTAAAGATTGGGATGTGGAACAAAAGGGGAATGGTCTTAATTATCCTATTCAACAAGTAACCAACTTTGGACTTAATTTAAATTTCTAAATCATGAGAAAAATTGCTTTTTGTATGATAAGCATCTTTATAAGTGCTAGTCTGTCGTGTTCCAAATTCTTAGATATCGTCCCAGACAATGTTCCTGATTTAGAGATGGCTTTTAATCTAAGAAACACAGCAGAGCGTTTTTTGGCTACCTGTTATTCCTATTTACCAAGTACAGATGGAGCTCCTATAGATCAAGGAAGTTGGGCGAACAACGTTGATCCTACCTTTTACAACAGTTTAGAAGCGACTCACTCCAATTTTGAAGCTTCTTTTAATGTAACACAGATTGCTCTAGGAAATCAACGAACTGCTAGTCCTTTCGGATCCAAGTGGACAGCAAAAAATGTCTGGGAAGGCATCAGGCATTGCAATATTTTCATTGACAATATTATGGCTGTTCCAGATATGAAAGAGGCTGAAAAAAACAGTTGGAAGGCTGAGGTCATTGTATTGAGAGCTTATTACCATTATGTGCTATTCTTGCAAGTTGGACCTATACCTATCATTGATAAAAACTTGGCGCTAGGAGAGAAATCTGAATTATTGAAAGTAAAAAGGATGAAGGTCGATGATTGCATTTCATTTATGGTGAATTCTGTAGACGAAGCTGCAACATATTTGAATGATGTAAATACCGATTTAAGTACATTCGGTAGAATCACAAAACTAGCTGCTTTAGCATTTAAAGCTAAGTTATTAGTTTATGCTGCGAGCCCTTTTTATAATGGAAATACAGATTATGTTCATTTTAAGAATGAATATGCGGAAAATTTTTTTAATCAGCAGTATGATCCAAATAAGTGGAAATTAGCCGTAGACGCTTGTAAGGAAGCGATTGAGTTAGCCAATACACATGATGTAAAACTATTTAAATATCAATTGAACGATCTTCCACCACTTGCTCAATTAGTCTCCAAAGAGACGAAAATACATTTGAATATACGCGGTGCTTTGACAGAAAGATTTAATCCGGAAATATTATGGGCTAATATTCAGAGTGTCAATCATGGAATGCAATTTTCTAATTACGTTCCTAGATTTTATCCTAATGCATTTAGTTATGGCAATTTTTCAGTAAGTATAAATACAGCAGAAGAATTTTATACCAATAATGGAGTGCCTATAGAGGAAGATTTACATTGGGATTTTTCCAATCGTTTTGCCGTCACAACTACCTCAACAAATCCAACCGTATTTTTGATCCCCAATTATAAAACCTCCAAGTTGAATATAGATCGAGAAATAAGATTCTATGCCAATTTAGGTTTTGATGGAGGAACCTGGTATGGTCAGGGTGTTTACGATGAAAAAGCTCCTTTTCTCGTCATGGCGAAAAAAGGACAAGCTATGTTTTCCAACAATCCATACTATTTTAATTTGACAGGCTATTATGCCAAGAAATTAGTTCCATTTAAATACGAAATTCGATTTAATGGTACTACCACACCGGTGGAATTTCCTTTTCCGATTATTAGATTAACCGATCTTTATTTGCTATATGCTGAAGCATTAAATGAACTCTCAGGTCCTAGTCCTGAAGTGTTCAAATATCTTGATCCGATTCGGGAGCGAGCAGGTTTAAAATCGGTAGTAGAAAGCTGGGCTCAATTTTCCATTTTTCCAACCAAGCCCAGTACTCAACAGGGTTTACGTGAAATTATAAGAAAAGAAAGAAGAATTGAATTAAACTTAGAAGGTCAAAAATTCTGGGATTTTATCCGTTGGAAAATTGCTGATGTGGAGTTGAGTAAGCCACTTTTGCATTGGGATACCTCCCAAGAAAATGCAGATTATTATTACCGTGTAAAGTCATCTTATATAAGACAATTCACCCTCAGAGATTACCTATGGCCTATAGATGATGATGCCATGTTTACAAATAAAAACTTAATTCAAAATCCAGGTTGGTAAAAAAGACTCATATGAAAATTACATGTTATTATATATACAGCTGTTTGCGTTGGACCTTTATTTTGTTGTTCGCAATGGCTTGGTCAAAAGAACCTAAGTTTCAAGCTAAAAAAGGTGTACAGCCAAATAAAATAGATAAGATAACTTCGGAAGCACTACCCGGAAAGGTGAAGGTGATTATCAATACTGCTCAACCTGATGAGTATTTATATACCAGAATAGATTTTCAAATTAGGAAGGAGGTCATCAGGTCAGTTAAGCTGAGCAAATATGAGGATAATATACTATTAGAAGGTTTTGATTCTGAAGGCAAGCATTCCATTACTGTTACTCCAGTAAGTAAAGGGGAGGTTGAAGGTGATCAAACCATATTTGAAGTTGAAGTATTAACACCTTCATTCAAAGCTGTTAAGAATTCTTTAAAATCCATTTTTACATTCTCAGGTATTAAAGTCAACTTTTCCAATCCGGAATCTGATCCATTATCTATTAATATAGCATCCATCAAAAGAGATGAAAATAAGATTATTACCAAAATTCGAAAACAAATAAAAACAGAAAAAGGATCGGAGTATTTTTTAGGATTTCCACCGGTAGAAGACACCTTCTATATTTATGTAACAGATCGTTGGGGAAATATTTCCGATAGTTTGGTCATGACTGGAACACCTTGGAAAGAAATACAACTGGATAAAGCTCTTTTTCGTGAATTTATTATCCCAAACCAAGGGGATGAATTGAAGTATAACCATAATTATCCAATGGTTAAATTATGGGATGATTTAATAGGAGAAAGCGGTTTGTCATCTGGATTTTATTCGAAAACAGATGTGTTGAATGAAGTTAATAAAAAGGAAGCTCATTTTTCTATTAATATTGGTAAAAAGGCTAAACTTTCAAGGGTTAAATTATTCCATTACAATGGCCCCTCCAGCAATTACACTTTCCGATATTCTACACCTAAAACTTTCGCTTTATACGGCAGTAACTCACCGAGTAATAAAGAGAGTTTAGAGGATTGGACTCTAATTCAGGAATTCGTTTCTACTAAACCAGCAAACTTATAATCGGCAGAATTGACGGCTTATGCATCAATTAACGGTGAGGATTTTATTTTTGATGAAGTTCCACCTCCATACCAGTATTATCGATTTGCAATAAAATCGGTGTGGGAAGGTTGGACAGATTTTTTAATTGACGAATTAACTTTTTTTGGAATATATGAAGACTAAATTAAACCTATATTTCCTACTATCCATGATGAACCTATGGTTCATTTCATGTAGTAAACCTGATGAATTTTATAAAGATTTATTAGCTAACAGCGATAGAAACTATCCTGGAAAATTACAAAATATTGTTCCTTCAAATGGGTATTACCGTTTCAAATTAAATTATATTATACCTCCAAATAATTCAGCTGCAAAAATTGTTTTAGCTGGTGTTACTGATACCATCATTTTCGACATTCCGAATGAGAAGTCTGGGTTAAAGGATAGCTTATATGTAGATAAATTGAAAGAAACTAGCTATCGATTTTCTATTTATACCTTGAATAAAAAAGGAGAGTCTTCAATAAAGCAGAATATTCTGTTTAAAATATATGGTGATCGGTATAAATCTAGTCTTTCCACGTTGAATGTAAAATCTAAATTTACTGCAGTGGGTTCGTCAGATTTACGTTTGATTTTTTTTCCGGATAATGCGAATATATTAGTTACTTCGATGTTCCAATATACAGATGTTAATAATCAAGTTGTAGATTATAAAATCATGAATCCAAAAGACACGGTATTTCTGATAAATTATAAAACAGGTTCTGATATACATATGATCAATGGTTTTATACCCAATAAAGGGTCTATTGACACGATATTTACTCAAAAAAAGTTGTTAAAACTCCCATAAATAACTCATAAAAATAGCGCGCAAATTTTAATAATTGCGCGCTATTTTTATGAATTGCTATGTTGATTTAATCCGTCGCTTGATCCTTTAATTGTTTGCATTCTGCTTCAGGATCTTCATGCGCTTTTTTCGGGTCACTTTCTAGGCAGTGGGTTTCTTTATTATACATTCCTTTCAATTCATCGACAATTGTTCCTTTCCAAAGAGGTGTTCCTGTAAAATATGCAGCCTTTCCGATCATATGGGCGGCAATGGGCGCAGTTAGAAATAAGAAAAATATAATGGCGATAGACTTGGTGGTAACAGAAACATCATCGGGGAACATAATCGCTGCACAAATGAGCAATAGGCCAACACCTAAAGTAGACGCCTTGACTGTAACGGACAATCGTAAATAAAAATCGGGCATTCGCAATACGCCGATGGATGCAAAAAGGATAGACAATGCACCAATTGTGCTTAAAATTGCTAAAATAATATCAATCATCTTCTTGTTTTTCTATGTAATAAGAAAAGGCAATAGTCCCTAAAAAAGCTATTAGCGCCAATATGATCGCCACATCCAATAGCACTTCTTGTTCTTGTCGAATACTGTATACCGTAATAATTCCAATTCCTATGGTGATTATTAAATCCAGAGCAATTACTCGGTCCACCACTGAGGGGCCTTTAAACAGTCGTATAAACACCAATAAAACGGATATTGTTAATATTGGAAGAATTACGAAATCGAAATATGCTTCTAAACTCATCGTATTAATTCTAATAATTTTCGTTCCACGCCAGTTTTCAACGATCGAATAAATTGCTCTTCATCTTTCAAGTACATCACATGGATGTATATGGCTTTTTTATCATCCGAAATATCCAGAATTAACGTGCCTGGAGTAAGGGAAATAAAAGTAGATAACACATTGATTTCAAAATCTGTTTGCGCATTAACTGGATACCGTACGATGCCAGGTTTAAAGAAATACTTTGGCGTAATCACATCGTATGCTACTTGAATATTGGCGCGGATAAGTTCGTACAAAAAGAAAAAGAAAAAGCTGATAATTTTGGGAACCCGGTAAAAATAGCGTTGATCCACCTCATTACGATTCATGATCCACAATACAGCGAAGCCTAACAAATAACCAAATATGAAATTAGAATACAACAAGGAACCTTGTAGTGCCACCCAAATAAAGGAAAGCAATAGATTCATTAAAAAATACTTAATCATAGTAGGTTAGCTTTATCACCCAATACCGTACGGATATAGGGGCTAGTATCCAACAATTCATTTGATATTCGATCCACGACCTTTACAATACTTTCTGCTTGAATTCCGATATATAAAGTTACAAAAGCCAGTATGCATATAGGTATGATGAGTAACAGTTTTCTAAACAGGGGTAGGTTTTTATATTTATCTTCCAATTCAATACCTTCCGGCACATCCTTCCAGAAAACTTGCACCCACATTTTTGCAATCACATACATCGTTCCTAAACTACCTAAAATGATTGCAGTAATAAAGATAAAATGATGACCGACAAAAGCCTCCTGAATTAAATAAATTTTCGGCCAGAAGCCCGATAATGGAGGTACCCCGACAAGAGAAAATAAAACCAAGGCGATTATTAAGGAGATCAATGGATACTCCTTATACAAACCACCCACACGATGCATGTCCATAGTTCCTCGCACTTGCCTAATATAACCTGCTATTAAAAACATGTTTGTTTTTACGATGATATCATGGATGAGGTAAAATACCGTACCCATTAGGGCAATTTTGGTAAACATGGAAATACCACCAAGCATAAATCCAATATGGCAAACTATTAAATAAGAGAAAAGTCTTCGAATATTACTTTTAATTAATGCGCCGAATAATCCCGTTAGAATGGTGAGAACAGCTAAGACCATCAATAAGTTTCGGGTAAACTCGTCGGGAATAAAGATCAAGCTGAATACGCGAAGCATCGCATATATTCCTACTTTGGTCAATAAACCTCCGAATGTTGCCGCCACGGCAGAAGGAGGCGTATGGTAGGAGGAAGGCAACCAATAATACAGCGGAAATACTGCCGATTTAATTCCAAAACCTAATAGAAAAAATACGGAGGTAATACCTACTAAAGCCTTATTGTCAAAAGCTTTAATTTTTAATGCCAAATCTGCCATATTTAGCGTTCCGGTAATACCGTATAAAATTCCGATCCCGGTTAAGAAAAATGTAGAGGCTAAAATATTCATAGCCATATATTTTACAGCACCTTCCAATTGTGCTTTTCTGCCCCCGAGGGTCATTAATACAAAAGAAGAGATGATGATAACTTCAAACCAAACGTATAAATTAAAGATATCGCCTGTAAGAAAAGACCCATTTAAACCCATTAATAAGAAATGGAATATGGGGAAGTAGCCATACAACATCCGCTGCCGACTTAAACTCGCCGTAGAGAAGATAGATACGGCAAAGCCAGCAATAGACGTAAGCATGACCATGGTGGCACTGAGCAAATCAGCAACAAAGACAATCCCAAATGGAGCTTCCCAATTGGAAGCGTTTAGAAATAGAGTGCCGTCCTGGTAAACTGTGCTAAATAAGCGGATAGCAATGAGTAAGCCTATAAAAGAACCTCCAACGCTCAAAAAACGTTGAGTCACTGTTTTTCGCCAAGCAATTAATTGAATAATTGCTGTAAATAAATGTATAAAAACCGGAGCTAATATGTGGTTGTCAATCATAAATCTTCCTCCTCCGGTGTGTTTAAATCGTCCAAATCATCTGAATCTACAAGCGCATATACGCGTTTTAATAATACAATGGCAAAAGCGGTTAATGCAAAGCTGATGACAATAGCTGTCAAAATCAACGCTTGTGGTATGGGGTCTGCATAAATATCTTGAAACACATTGTGGTTAGCATCAATAATTGGTGGTTTTCCTTTAGTTATGCCTCCCAATAAGAAAATAAGAATATTGGTACCATTACCCAAGAGCATAATTCCCAATAATAACTTAACCATACTTCTTCTTAAGATGAGGTATACACCAGCGGCGTACAACAACCCTAAAACGGCTACTAATAATAATTCCATTTTAGTCTTTCGTTAGAGATATGGTAAACAATATGGTTAATACAACCCCAACCACCACACAATAAACCCCAATATCAAATAGTAAAGCTGTACCCACCATTCCTAAAAAAGCAATTTTTTCCTCAAGCCATAATCCAGTCATAGGTGGTAAGCCGAAAAAAGTAGGTAAGAATACACTAAATGCGGATATAGCCAAGCCGATGGGAATTAATGAAAGGGGTTTTCGTCTCAGAATTTTCATCGTAGCTTCTGCACCATTGGCAAAACTATGCAATACGAAGGCTATGGAAGCAACTAGTCCCCCCACAAATCCGCCTCCAGGGTAGTAATGGCCTCTCAATAATAAGAAAAACGAGAATAACAATAAAATTGGTAATAGATACCTCGTTGCCGTTTGTAAAATGATACTCCGCATATTTTTATTCCTTTTCGGAAGATTTTAATCTTAATTTCAATAAACTGTAAACACCTATGGCCGCTATACCCAGTACAACCGTTTCAAACATGGTGTCTATTCCTCTAAAATCCGCGATAATTAAATTCACGGCATTCTTACCTTTTGCCAATATGTAGGCATTCTCCCCATAAAAATCACTAGTTTCGGTAGTTATAGGTTCATGCAGCACTTTCAATGCGATGATGGAAAGGATGACTCCAAAACCAATAGCGACTACCATATCCCGATAGCGTTCCCTTGCCGAGGCGAGATTTAAGAATCCAGGAAGATTATAGAGCACCAATACAAATAATACCGTACTTAAAGTATCAATGGTAAACTGGGTCATCGCTAAATCAGGGGCACTGTAGAAAACATACATTAAACAGATACAATAGCCGATGACACTCATGGACACAACCGCAGTTAATCGAGAAGTTGTTGAAACTACAATTAACAAAGCCCCTAAAAGGATAACGACAACGGCTACCTCATAGATGGTCAGGGGAGTAAGTTTGTCAAAATTGATATAGATGGGGCCACTTTTCCATAATTTATAGATCAACAATCCTTCGGCAAAAATGATGATTTTGATTAAGTAAGATCGTAAAAATCCATTATGGAACAAGTTGGTGAACCAAGCAGATATGCGAAAGATTTGATGCCCAAAGCGATTGAATAGGCTTTGAGAAGAATAGTTGTTAAACTTTTCGATGTATAATACCTTGGTAGAACTGGGCTTATTCAAAACATAAAGCACTGTGCCAAGACCTAATGTGACAAGACTTAAAAGCAATACCGTATTCCAACCATGCCAAATTTTCAAATGCATATGTGTTTCACCTGCAAAAATACTATTCGCAGTTTGCAGACTAAATAATTCGCCTATTTGAGTAGGGAATAGGCCGAAGAGCAATCCTAAAACGGCTAATACTAAAGGCACAATCCACATAGAAGGGTAGGGCAGATGTAATTTGCTGAATTCTTGGGGAAGTTTTCCAGAAAAAGGTTTGATGCCTGCCATAAATCCAGCAGCAACTAAACAGGTATTGCATGCGACAGCCAAGCCCGTAAGAATCGTGCTGTATTGATTCGGCAACTGTAATGTCGCTTCATAGATTAAATCTTTGCCAATAAACCCAAAGGTCAATATTAATCCGGCACTGCTCAATGCGGCAAGCCATCCGGCAATGGCGACAGGTTTTAATACCTGTTGTAAACCGGATAATTTACTAATATCGCGGGTTCCTGTTTCGTGATCTATAATACCAGTTACTAAAAATAGTGTTGCCTTATATAAGGCATGCACTAAAATAAAAACACTGGCAGCGATCACTGCCTCGCGAGTTCCTAATCCTAAAAGAAAAACTAAGATTCCTAAAGCCGAAATCGTGCTATAGGCTAATATGGATTTAAGATCTAAGCGAAATAAGGATAAGATGGCCGCATAAATCATTGTAAAACCTCCAACAATGACTAATGGATAAGTCCAGTAGTCTGTTCCTCCAAGTATTGGAGAAAAGCGCGCCAATAAATAAATGCCTGCTTTTACCATGGTAGCAGAATGTAAATACGCCGAAACTGGCGTCGGGGCTTTCATTGCTCCTGGTAACCAGAAATGGAAAGGGAATTGCGCTGATTTGGTAAATGCTCCTAAAAAGAGCAAACCTAATACTAATGGATATAATTCGTGTGCGAGGATTTCGGTCCTACTATTGATTAATTCTGATATTTGATAGGTGCCAGCGATATTCCCAATGAGGATTAGACCCGCAAATAAAAATAAGCCGCCAGCACCAGTGATGGTGAGGGCCGTGATGGCACTCTTTCTAGAATCCTTGTTTTCATTATTAAAACCAATTAAGAAAAAGGAAGTAATACTTGTTAATTCCCAAAAGATAAACAACAATAATAAATTATCGGCTAAGACCAAGCCCATCATGGCCATCATGAATAGGAAGAGGTAGCCAAAAAAGCGATCGAAATAGGGATGCCCTTTTAAATAGGTGCGGGCATAAAAAAAGATCCCAGACCCTATCCCGGTGATTAATAAGATAAATAATAACGATAAGCCATCTAATTTCAAATCAAAGTTTACCCCTAGGGTAGGAACCCAAGCAATCATTTGGGTAAATACAGATCCTGAGGCAACTGAAGGAACAAAGCTTAAATAGTAAATAAATAAACATGTGGGAATAATTGGTAAAACCATACTCCATTTCGACTTGATCTTCTTTCCAAATGGAACTAAAATAAGTGCAGAGAGTAAAGCGACAAATATTGTAAATAGCATGATTATTAATTTGTAAATATTTGGGATTCGGCTAAATATAATAAAAAAATCGTTTTTAGCCCCGTTATTTTTGTGCAAAAACAAGGTTAATATTGGGTTTGGATTAGAATTTTGAGTAGATTTAAATCTCAATAACAAATATTTATGAATAAAAAACCTATCCTATTATTGACCTATCTTTTAGGGTTAATTTTTTTTGCTGCACCTTCCCTTGCGCAGCAAGCTTATGAAAAACCTAGTCTTTCAGATAAAAATTCTTGGTCTTTAGTTTTAGTGCCAGATCCACAGACTTATGTTAAGTTTGAAAGAAATGTAGGTATTATTAATTTAATGACTTCTTGGATTAAGGATAATTCCAACGCTCTAAATACACAATTTGTATTATGTACAGGCGATTTAGTGGAACAAAACGATTATTTAAATCCTGATGGTAAAGCGGCAGATCAAAATAGCAAACAACAATGGACCAACATAAGTTCTGCATTTCATCGACTGAATGGTACAGTACCTTATATATTAGCTACAGGCAATCACGACTATGGTCATGTAAGTGCTGAATACCGAGCGACTAACTATAACACTTATTTTTCTCCTGAACAGAATTCATTAAATGCTGCTGCTATTCGCGAGGTTGGGCCAAGCCTTAATGGAAATTCAACAACTACGAATGCTGTTTATGAATTTATTACACCCACCCAAAAGAAATTGTTGGTCATGGTTTTAGAATTTGCACCTCGTGATATTGTTTTAGATTGGGCAAAGAAGACGGTAGATCTACCTAAATATGCGCAACATGAGGTCATCTTATTAACACATACTTATATAGATGCGCAAAGTAAGCACATACCTCAAGAGGGATATCAATTAGAAAATCCTAATTGGGGAGCTTCTGTTTTTGAAAAACTAGTAAAACCTGCTAAAAATATCCGTTTAGTATTGTGTGGACATATTGCAGGTCCCGATGATTTCAATAAGCACATAGGTTTCCGTCAGGATAAAAATGCTGCTGGAAAAACAGTAACGCAAATGTTGTTTAATGCACAAGCCATGGGTGGCGGTTGGCATGGCAATGGTGGCGATGGTTGGTTAAGGTTTTTGGAGTTTTTACCAGATGGTAAAACAGTAAAAGTGAAAACCTTTTCTCCGCTATTTGCAATTTCACCAGCTACGCAACATTTAGCGTATAAAAAAGAGGCAAATCAAGAGTTTGAGTTTAAATTGGATTAGTCCTTATACATAGCTTAAAAAAGCCATACTCTAAGGAGTATGGCTTTTTAGTATCGCTATTTTAAAGCTTGGTACACTAAGGCTTTAAATTTATCGTGTATTTCTCCATGATTAAAGGGACTTTGTTGAATAAAAATTAAGCCAACAATCTTTTCTTTTGGATCAGCCCAATAATTGGTACCGAAATAGCCACCCCAAGATAAGGTGCCTTCCGTTAATCCCAATCTGGCTTGACCGTCCTTGCTGGTAATTTGAAAGCCTAAACCAAATTTATCTACACCCAAGGATAAATTTCCGATTTGGTTTTGAGCGATGATATCTACCGTTCTTCTCGCTAGAATTTGTTGTCCATTGAATTCTCCTTGATTAATGATCATTTGCAAAAAATTCGCATAATCGTATATCGTAGATACTAAACCTGCTCCACCAGCATATAATCCATTTCTATTGATGGGATAATCGATGGTTATACCTGGCGAATACTTATCCGTCCAGGGCACTATTTGACCTTTTTCGGCATCGTCTGCATATACTTGTACTAAACGATCCTGTTTTTCTTCCGGCAGGTCGAAATAAGTGTCTTTCATCCGAAGTGGTACAAACAATCGTTGATGTAGGAATTCAGACAGATTCTGTCCAGAGCATACCTCGATTAATCGACCTAAAACATCGATACCTAAACTATACGTAAATTTTTCACCAGGGTTATGAGTTAATGGTAGCCCACCTAGTGTATTGATCATGTTTTCTAATTTTTTTTTCTCTGGAGAAAATCCGGCTACAATTCCAGCTTTTTCATAAATCGCTTTCATGGCAGGACTTCCGATCTGTGCATAGTCGATGCCGGAGGTATGGGTCAATAAATCACGTATTGTTATTTCTCTGCTGGCAGGCTTTGTAGTATAGCTGCTGTCGCGCTCATTAAATTGATCAAGTACTTTAGGGTTTTTGAATGCTGGAATATAGTTGGATATCGGATCGTCTAACAGAAATTTACCTTCCTCAAACAACATCATGACACCTATACTTGTAATGGCTTTGGTTTGTGAGGCAATTCGGAAGATTGCATCTTCTTTCATTTTTGTTGATGGATTGCTCTTATCGACACCGAATGCTTTATAATAAGCAGGCTTTCCGTCATGAAGTATTAAGGCAACTCCACCTTTTATCCATTGTTGGTCTATATACTCTTGAAATAATTGGTCTATTCGTTGGAGTCGATCTACATTGAATCCTTGAATACTGACTACGTTTTTGTTTTTGGGTGTTTGATTTTCAGATTTTACGGGTTGTGCTAAAACATAACTGCTAAGAAAGAGAGGTAGGCATAAATAATAAATAAGTGAGAACCTTTTCATATGTATAAATTTTATAAGTTTTGATTGGTGTCGTTTGCCTTTCTAAATTACAATTAATTAAATTATTTTGAAATGAATTATTGGCAACGTAATGTCAATTTTTAAATATGCTTGTTAAGCAACTACTGGTTACTATAGGATAACTATTGGTTGTTCCACGTGCCACACTTGTGGAAATAGGATTAGGATAATGTATTGATCTAGTTGTTTGCTGATTTACGCATTGAGATAATTGATTCCTTGTTTCTTTTACGCTTTAAGTAAATACGGTCTACTTTTACTGCTTCTTTTCAACTTCTTCGGAAGACCTTTGGATCTTGTTCGCTGATTTTCGGTGAACATCCGAGTGATGTCCGACCAAGATCCGAAGGAGATCCATTGCTGTAATT
>NZ_JBMOXB010000014.1:0-142324 GCF_049316305.1 Sphingobacterium sp. HJSM2_6 | reverse complement strand
TGAGCGAAAGACGAGATTCGAACTCGCGACCCCAACCTTGGCAAGGTTGTGCTCTACCAACTGAGCTACTTTCGCTTGGAAGTGGTGCAAATATAGATATTTTGTGAAATGTTGCAAAATATATTTTAAAATAATTAGGCAATTATTTTGTAAAAACCTGTCTTAACTTGGTAATCAAGGGAATAAAGTTAAGACAGGTTAAGCTTTTATTAATTATAATTCTTCATCATGTTGAGAAGCGTCTAAACCTAGGTCTTCTTCTTCAACACTTACTCGTAAAGGAGCAAGCAAATCTGTAACCTTTAATAATAACAAGGAACCTAAGAAAGCGAATGCTGAAGCGCCTACTAATGCAATTAGATGCGCTGTGAATAATCCAGTTTCTCCAAAAAACAAGCCATTGACAGTAACAACGCCATTAATGTTGCTGTGTGCAAATACACTGGTAAGAACCATTCCGACCATACCACCTACACCATGACAAGGAAAAACATCTAGAGTATCATCAATTCCTTTTTTAGTTCTCCAAATCACGACTAGGTTACTAATAACTGCGGTAACTACACCAATGATTAAAGAGTGGGGAATGGAAACAAAACCTGCAGCAGGAGTGATGGCGACTAATCCAACAACTGCACCGATACATGCACCCATTGCGGAAGGTTTTTTACCTTTCAAGATATCGAAGAAAATCCAAGCTATTGCAGCAGCAGCAGAAGCTGTGGTTGTTGTTGCGAATGCGGAGGCTGCCAATGTGCCTGCGGAACCAGCCGAGCCGGCGTTAAAGCCAAACCATCCAAACCACAGTAATCCTGTTCCTAGAATTACATAGCTAATACGTGCTGGGGTGTGTTCTTGAACCTTTCTTTTTCCGAGGTATAATGCTGATGCAAGTGCGGCCCATCCGGCAGACATATGTACGACTGTTCCTCCGGCAAAGTCTAGAACGCCCATTTTAGCTAATATACCCTCTGGGTGCCAGGTAGCGTGAGCAAGCGGTGCGTAAATCAGGATGACAAATAAGGTGATGAATATGAGGTAAGAATTAAATTTTATACGTTCCGCAAAAGCTCCAGTAATCAGTGCAGGGGTGATGACTGCAAATTTTAATTGAAACATAGCAAATAATGCGATAGGTACCGTAGGCATGCCAGGCCAAACAGCGTTACCTATCATTCCATTCATCATAAAGAATGTTGATGGATTTCCGATGATACCTCCGATGTCATCTCCAAAAGCGAGGCTGAACCCAAAAATAACCCAAATGATTGTAATGAGGCCCATACAGACAAAGCTTTGAAGCATGGTGGAGATCACATTTTTCTTCCTTACCATTCCACCGTAGAAAAATGCCAATCCTGGTGTCATTAGTAGAACTAATGCTGCGGACATTAATAACCAAGCGGTATCGCCAGTGTCAATACTGTTCTCAGGATTGTTAATTACTTCCGATGAAGGGATGACCAAGGCAAGGATGGCTGCTAATGCGAGTAAACTAAATGGTAGTATTCTTTTCATTTTAATTTGGTTTAGTTTGAAATCCTGTTTTTTTCTAAAAATTAAGTTGTTTTTTTAAAAATTTTCTATTGGTTTTTGATTTTCATTGTAAATATTGGAATAATAAAATGAATTATGCAACATAAATTTAAAATAATTAGCAAAATTGTTAGAAATTTTAAAAAATAGACTTGTAAATTAAATAAAATGGTCAAAATAAGTTTAATTTAAAATATTTCTTGTAAAAAAATATAATATAACTTGTTTTTAAATAAAAATATATCATTATTTGTCTTGTAAAATTCAGAATAATGATTCATTTCTGATTTTTTATTGGTGATTTTCTATATTTTATTAATATTGATACTATATTTTTAAAATTTAAACAGTTTTTATTGTTGTTTTTACGATTTGATTTCATTTTTTTGAGTATTTAACCTATTTAACAGATTAATAAATACTAAAAACTTAAAAAATTATGAAAAAAATCATCTTTGCCTTGTCAGCTTGTCTATATTCTTTATCAACTATTGCTCAAGAGAGTAGTGCTTTGGAAATTTCAGGATATGCAGATGCCTACTATAAGTATGATTTTGCAGAGCAACCTAATATAGGTACCTATTTTGCAAATGATCATAATTCCATATCCTTAGGGATGATTGGACTTGGATTAAAGAAAGCTGCTGGAAAAGCAACTTTTGTTGGAGAACTGGCATTTGGTCCTCGCGGTCAATATTTAAGTATACCAAATGGAGATGGCAATAGCAGCAATGCCGGTAATTCCTTTCATATCCAAAATTTATATGCTTCATATAACTTTACCGAGGCATTCAGTATGACGGCAGGATATATGGGAACATTTATTGGGTACGAAGTGATTTCGCCAGCCGCAAATTTTCATTATTCTACATCCTATTTATTTGGAGCAGGGCCATTTCAAAATGCAGGTATAAAAGCTACCTATGCATTTTCCGATAAAGTTTCCTTAATGGCGGGATTATTCAATGATTGGAACGTATATCAAGATTTTAATGGGGTATCTCATTTTGGAGCGCAGTTATCCTTAGCTCCGGTAGAAGGGTTGACAGCTTATGTGAATTTTTTAACCGGTTCTTCAGACGGAGGAGCAGATAATTACAGTTCAGGAACCTTGATTGATCTAGTTGCAAGTTATAACTTTTCTGAAAAAGTAAGCTTGGGATTAAATGCGGCAGATTATACGTTTCAAAGTGAAGGAGGGTATTCCGGGGTGGCATTATACCCTAGGTATGCTATCACAGAGCATGTAGGTGTTGGACTTCGTGCAGAGTACTTTAAAAATAAAGATGTTGAAGATGTTGAAAACTCCGAATTTACTTCATTTACCTTATCAGCAAAATTATCCCATAATGGGTTCTCTTTGATTCCTGAGGTTCGTTTAGATAAAGATAGTAATGCCGGATTTTTGAAAAAGGATGGATTGATTGGTACGAAGAATGCTAGTCAGGCGTCTCTAGCTTTTGTTTATTCTTTCTAAATACCATATAGTAGAATAATAGTTTAATGTAAAGGGAAATTGGAGGAAACTCCAATTTCCCATTTTTTTACTTGGACTTGATTTTTTTCAATTCTTCTTTAAGCAATTCAATTTCCTCTTGCTGTTCTTTAATTGCGGCAACCAACAGTGGAATTAATTCTTCCTGATCTACCTCCGAATATTTCAATACTTTGCTGCTATTCTTTCCTGCAGTTTGCACTTTAGATGAAGTTTTTACGAGTTCAGGGAATGTATTTTTAACATCCTTAGCTAAAAATCCATATTGATTTCCAGCCGGTAAATTTAATCCCTTGTATTTTTCATTGTTATAGTCATAGCTAACAGGCTCAAGGCTTTTTAATTTTTCAGTAGAATTACTAATTTTTTGAACATTTAATTTTAATTCTTCTTCTTTAATTTCTTGAGCGATAGAAGTTAATGTAAATAGCATAAACGCTGAAAGGAATAAAACACTTTTTTTCATTTTCTTATTTTTATAAAATTTATTACAGTATGGTTTAGAGATTAATGAAAATCTCTAAGATTAAATAGTTATTAAATGCTGGTACCAAAAAGTCGAAAAGACTTTAAGGTGATTAGGAAAAGTTAGGAGGGGGGCAGTGTAAACTCCGTGCTATCGGTATGGAGTTTTTATCGTTGTAAAGCAAATGAGGTTCTTGATAAAGATTTTGAGAGAATTTGGGATCTTGGTTAATGATGGCAAGAATTTCTTCTAGACCTCTTTTGTTTTCTTGATCCTCTTGTTCATTAGTAGATTGCTCTAAACATTCCATCTCTACTTCATTTACACTTAGTTGAACATACATATACATGCTGCTTAGCAGGAATATCCCGAAGAGCATGATGATATATGTATTTATTCTTTTTTTCATTCCAGTATTCAAAAAAGCAGTGTATGTCAGACCTTATTTTGATGTTTCAAAAATACAGTATTTTAGTCGAAAAATAAAATATTTTTTTAGTATTTATTGCTGAATATCAATCGGTTATGCTGTTAATCTATTTTTGTAGTTTAAGCTTAATTTTCTTTAAAAATTTTAAAAATTAACTCATTTTCATAGCCTTTTGATTGTAAAAAACTTAATAATTTGTTTTTTTCAATTGCAGAAATTGATTTCAATGGTTTTTTTATTTTTTTTGCTATAATTTCATGAATCATTTTGCTGTAATCCTCCTCATCTATCTGTGATACGGCTATGTTTATCAGGGGTTTTGATACCTTTTTTTGTTTTAGGTGGTATATTATTTTGATTTTACCCCATCCTTTTATCCTAAATTTTCCTAACACGTAAGCTTTAGCAAATCTTTCTTCATTTAAATAGTTTTCTTCAATCAAATAGGAAATGATATTTTCGACATCAGCCTCATGTAAACCCCAAAAATAGAGCTTATCACGGACTTCTTGTTGTGCTCGTTCTTGATAAGCGCAGAATGCTTCCGCCTTTCGTTTTGCTTCGTTCGGTGTAAAGCGCTTTAATTTTCTAGATTCTTCTTCCATGATACAAATGTTCAAAAAATGATGAACTTTTAAAAAAAATGATGAACTTCGTTTCATAATTAATACATGATGTATACTATTGATTTCATTTTAAAATTATTCGCTGGTGATCCCTTTAAAATATTTGATAAAGACCATTTAATTAGTGAATTAGTATACGATTCTAGAAAAGTATTAAGCCCAGCAAAGGGATTGTTCTTTGCCTTACAAGGTGTTCGTGATGGGCATGACTTTTTGAAAGATGCCTATGATCAAGGGATTAGGTCTTTTATTGTGTCCAAAGTCGTTCCTGTATTCCAGCAATGGGATGATGTCAATGTAATACGTGTAGAAGATGTTTTGCAAGCTATGCAGCATCTTGTCCAGCATCATCGGGAGCGATTTAACTATCCCATCATCGGAATCACAGGAAGTAATGGAAAGTCCATTGTCAAAGAATGGCTATTTCAATTGCTTTCACCCGATCAACACGTTTATCAAAGCCCTAAAAGTTATAATTCTCAACTTGGAGTAGCCTTATCCCTTTGGAATCTTTCGGACCACTACGATATTGCTTTGATAGAGGCCGGTATTAGTCAGCCAGGGGAAATGCAAAACTTGGAGAAAATGATACAGCCAGCTATAGGTGTATTTACCAATATAGGTATGGCGCATGCCTTGAATTTCGAGAGCAAAGAACAAAAGCTAAATGAAAAGCTGAAATTATTTCAACATGCCCAAACGCTGATTGCAGGTTCTACCTATATCCAACAACAACAACTAAATCAGGAAGTAAAGCTTATTACTTGGGGTTCCCAAAATACCGATCATGTACAATTAATATCCGAAGAACGTATAGGCCAATCTACACAGCTTAACCTGCGCGTTTCAGAGGAGCTGTACAGCTTTTTAATTCCTTTTAGTGATAAAGCTGCAAAAGAAAATGTGTTAAGTTGCATTGCAGTGCTTTTTCAGCTGGGGTATTCCATGCCAATCATTATAGAGCGGATACAACATTTAAGACCTTTAGAAATGCGTATGCAACTCAAAAAGGGAATAAAAGGTTGTTCCTTAATTGATGATTCCTATTCCAATGATATTGCCTCCTTAGGCATTGCCTTGGATTTTTTGAAGCAGCAAAATCAGCATCCTAAACAAACGATTATTTTATCTGAATTAGAAGGATTAAAAGAAAGTGAAAAGATGCAAAGCAAATTGAAGGATTTGTTATCCGCGCAAGCTATTGCTAGGCTTATTTGGGTGGGTAGTAACTTCAGTTGGCTAAACGAATTACCGATAGCCGATCTTCAAGTATACAAAGATACCTATACCTTAGTTCAAGCGCTTCATCAGATTCCTTTTGCAAATGAAAGTATACTGATAAAAGGAGCTCGAAAATATGAATTTGAAAAGCTAGTTCAGCAATTGAGCCTGCGTTCCCACGGTACCGTTTTAGAAATCAATCTGAATGCACTTTCCAATAACCTCAATACCTATCGGTCTTTAATCCCTCCCGATGTGAAGGTAATGGCAATGGTCAAAGCATTTTCATATGGTAGTGGCAGTTTTGAAGTGGCTAATTTACTGCAGTTTCACCAGGTTGATTACCTTACTGTGGCATTTGTAGATGAGGGAGTGGAGCTAAGGTCTGCCGGAATTAAATTGCCCATTATGGTCTTAAGTCCAGATCCTGATACCTTTGATTCCCTATTGAAGCATCAGTTAGAACCCGAGGTCTACAGTATGGAATTTTTGCTTGAATTTATTAGCTTTTTAAAACTTCATGCTGTAAAAAACTATCCTATCCATTTAAAATTAGATACAGGGATGCATAGATTGGGCTTTTTTCCTGAAGAGATTCCTGAGGTCATTGAACATCTTAGCCAGCAGGAAGAAATTCATGTGCAATCGTTTTTTACGCATTTGGTAGCTTCAGGTGATGCCAAACACGATGAATTTACGCAGTCCCAGTTAAGTATATTCAACGAAGCAGCAGAGGTTTTAGCGCATGGTTTAGGCTATTCGTTCATTAAACATGCTGCAAATACTTCGGGAATAGTTAAATGGCCTCAATCTCATTTAGATATGGTACGATTAGGAATTGGCTTGTATGGCATCGATATGGATAAAAAATTGGCTAATTTAGAGCAAGTAAGTTCTTTAAAAACCACGGTTTCACAAATAAAAAAGTTATCCAAAGGAGAAACGGTAGGATACAATAGATCCGGCGTCTTACTTCGGGATAGCCTAATAGCCACGGTGAAAATAGGTTATGCGGATGGATATAATCGTAAATTTGGACATGCTGTTGGACAAATGATGATTCAAAATCAATTGGTTCCAACTGTAGGCGTAATTTGTATGGATATGTGCATGTTAGATATTACCGGGATGGATGTACAAGTGGGGGATGAGGTCTTGGTATTTCCAGATATATATGTAGCAGCAAAAGCCATTGATACCATTCCTTACGAGTTGTTAGTTAATATTTCAAGTAGAGTTAAACGAGTTTATTTTTACGAATAATGATTAGAAAGATTTTTCAGCAATTATTTTATTATATAATTAAAGGAACCTTAGTAGTGGCACCAGTTGCTGGGGCAATATTTGTGATCGTTTGGTTAGTCGCTACGTTAGATGGGGCATTGAATATTACGGGACATTTCTTAGAAGACGATACTGGCCATCCATTATATATCCCGGGCATTGGAATTCTATCCGTTATTTTGTTATTGGCTTTGGTAGGATTTATCTTCACCACATTTGTGACAGCACCAATACGGATTTGGTTAAATAAAAGTATCAATAGAATACCATTATTTAATACACTATACTCGTCCATTAAGGATTTTACCGAAGCTTTTGTAGGTGATGCTAAGAAGTTTAATGAACCGGTATTGGTAGATGTAAATGATATGGGACTTAAGAAGATTGGGTTCTTAACCCAAAAAGATTTATCTGCCATCGGTTTAATGGATGAAGTGGTAGTGTATTTTCCTTATTCTTATTCTGTAGCGGGTCAAGTAGTAGTGGTCCATACCAGCAAAGTACAGAAATTAAATATGTCAGGTACCGATGCTATGAAGCTGGTAGTCTCTGGAGGTGTAAGTGGTTTAGAAGGAAGTAAATAAGATGTTATCCTTTAGGAGTAAGAATAATAAAGCTATTGAAGCCTTAACAACTAATTTGTTGCAA
Source organism: Sphingobacterium sp. HJSM2_6 (assembly GCF_049316305.1). Taxonomy (NCBI): domain Bacteria; kingdom Pseudomonadati; phylum Bacteroidota; class Sphingobacteriia; order Sphingobacteriales; family Sphingobacteriaceae; genus Sphingobacterium; species Sphingobacterium sp. HJSM2_6. The sequence goes on along the minus strand of NZ_JBMOXB010000014.1, from coordinate 134,618 downwards.
TCTCATTCAGCGCGTGTCTTTCGAGAATCCCAATGGGATTCCGATTTATTTGCTGCAATTCGTGCTACTGAAAATACTGATTTTTTAAATCAATACCTTGCATTTCAAGATCAGTTAGTCAATTTGGTCGATGATATGCCCTGGACCATCGAACAGGAAATTTCTGCCTTACAAGCCTATTTTAATCTTTGGAATCTAACGAATCAATCTATTTCACTCAAACTCGAGGCTAGTAAAGTCATTTTTTCAACAGCTATAAAACCATTAATCTTGTTTCCATTATTGAAAAATTCCATACAATTGGGATATCATGGTATGGAATTGTATCCCATAAAAGTTAATATTAAAGCATCAGAATCTTTTCTTCAGGTGGATATCAGCAATCGCGTGAACCATTATATCGAAAACCAGGCTGGGAATAAAACCTTAAATCTATTTGAAGATCGTTTAAAACACCACTATAGCGATCAATACCATCTAATCTATAATAGCAATAGCAATATTTTTAAGGTCCATTTAGCTATTACACGATCTTAATCCTATAAAATAGTAAAGGAGCCTATTGGTTGAATAGACTCCTAAACAATAAATTAAACTGTATATATAGAATTTTAAATTGTTCTATTCCCGAATACAACTCGCTCTCCAGGTTTTACCATCCTTGGCATAGGTAATTTCCAAAGTAGATTCCGTTATCGTTATCGAACCTATTCCTTCTGAAGTGAAAAACAGGCTGTTGTTTTCCCCTTTAGACATTACGATGTCATTTAGATTGGGAATATTGTTGCCAAAAGCAAAATTATAATTATTACCCACTTTTGCTACCGTCACGGATCCATCCCCATATTCCACATTATTTTCATTATTGTTGAAATCGATATATCCTATATCTCCATCATACCTTCCGACAAACAAGTTGTTATCTGCAGGATCATCGTCTTTTGAACAGGCAGTAAAGGTAAGCGCAACCATGATCATTAGACCTAACAATTTCACGAAATTTTTCATAATACGTTTATTTAAAATGTTTTTCAATAAATTATCCAGGGTGGATTATCCAAACACAATGCCAGTCTAATTGCAACATAGCTGTTACAGCTTAAATTTAACAATACTTAACAGGCTTGGTTTTAAAATAAACTTAATTGAATTTGTTGTTTCACATTAAATAAACTGCTATCCAATAAGGGTTGGCTAAGATTCAATTTATTGCGTTTACAATGCAGTTTAAACGTATTATTAATCATTGTTGCCATATTTCCACTTCCTTTCATGCGATTAAAAAACTCGCTATTATTCACTTGCCCATGATGGCAACTTTGAATTTGATGCCAAATTTTATCTGCCCGATCAGGAAAAGCAGTTTGTAGCCAATTTTTAAAAATTTTGCTTATTTCTCCATTCAAACGAACAGTGCTGTATCCAGCCCATTTTGCTCCAGCGGCCGATGCTGCTTTTAATACATTGGGGATTTCATGATCTGTTAAACCTGGTATTACAGGGGCACACATTATACCTACAGGAATTCCATGTTTACTCAATGTTTCTATAACTTTTAACCGTTGCGATGCTGTCACTGTCCGGGGTTCTAATTTTAATCTAGTAGATTCCGTTAGTGAGTTAATGGAAATATAGACTACACATAATTGCTTAGTAGCCATAGTGGTCAAAAGATCCAGGTCTCTTAAAATTAAGCTGTTTTTGGTAATGATACTTATGGGTTGATGATAAGCTAATGCAATTTTCAAAAGGGCTTGTGTTAATTTGAACTTCCTTTCGATAGGCTGATAGCAATCGGTATTTCCAGATAAACTAATTGCTGAGCCCGACCAGTTTTTCTTTTCTAAAAACTCTTTAAAAAGTTTTGGACTATTTTGCTTTACTAAAATTTTGGTTTCAAAATCCAATCCTGCACTATAGCCCCAATATTGATGTGAATTTCTTGCATAACAATAAATGCAACCATGTTCACAACCCTGATAGGGGTTTAACGAATATTCCATGCCAACATCTGGACTATTCACTTTATTCACTATAGTTTTCGGGTTGACCAGCGTATACTGCGTTTTTGGATCTATTTCTTCCCAATCGTCTATACCTTCTGGATGCTCTTTCGTATAGGATTCTTTTAAAAAAACGTTCGGAACATTCTGTTGAGCTCCTCTTCCCTTAAAGATTAGATTTTCCATGATGACATATTTTACACTAAATTACTAAAAATATTAGTAATTTAGTGTAAAGTCTTCATGATTATTCAAGATCTTCCTTGCTTGAATTTTTACTTTTCTTTTTTAAATATTTATAAATTTCGATTTGCGATCGAAATACTTCTTCGCCATGGGCTACGTACTCGTTATTTTGTTTGTTATTCAGGATTCGAGCTTTTACGTTATCATTCAATTGAATTTCTAACATATCTCGAAGTTCCTGTTTCAATTTTTTTTGATGGATCTTAACAGCTGCTTCAATTCGATGGTCTAAATTTCTAGTCATTAAATCTGCTGAAGAGATATATGTTAATTCTTTACCCCCATGGTAAAAGTAAAAAACGCGCGCATGTTCTAAGTATTCATCCACAATACTGATGGCATGTATGGGTTTCACAAATTTCTTTTGGTTAATTGCGCAATAAATACCGCGTACAATCAAATCTATCTTAACGCCTACAGTTGCTGCTTCATATAGTTTTTTGATGCAGTCTTTATCACTAAGGGAATTGATTTTTATGATAATGCGAGCGGTTCTTCCGGCTTTGGCTTCGGCTATTTCCTTATCAACCAACATGGAAATTTGTTTGCGCATATCCAATGGGCATACCATCAAACTTTTATTGTTTTTGATCGAAAGACTTAAATCTACTTTTGGTTTACTTAAGGCATTAAAAATTTTATTGATGTCAGCCATTATACTTTTATCACTGGTCATGAGGCAGTAATCACCATAGAGTTTGGCTGTTTTTTCATTGATATTACCCGTACTTACAAATCCATATTGAATGGTTTTATTATTAACCCTCTTTTTAATAATACACAGTTTTGCATGTACTTTTTTATTTGGGATACCTACCAGTACTTTTACCCCCTCCATTTCAAAACGTTCTTTCCAATCCAAATTGTGCTCTTCGTCAAATCGAGCTCGTAATTCCAACATCACTGTGACTTCCTTGCCATTACGTGCAGCATTTACTAATGCATTCGCAATCTTAGAGTTAGTCGCCATTCGATAAATGGTCGTTTTAATAGTTTTTACTTCTGGATCCATAGCAGCTTCCCGCAAAAGATCGATCAAGGGTCTGAATTCATGATAAGGAAAGGAGAGGAGTACATCCTTTTTTAGGATGATATCAGTTATACGTTCTTTTCCTGCAAACTCAGGATGTATAAACGAGGTTCTTTCTTCTGGCTGATGAGAGGATTTGAAAACATTAGGAAAATCCATAAAATGTTTAAAATTATGAATTCGTTGACCAGGAATGATGCTGTCTTTTTTCGTCAGATTTAACTTTTTTATTAAAAAGTCCAATAACTTAGCATCCATGTCTTGATCGAATACAAATCGAGTAGGTTTTCCTTTTCTTCTATTCTTTATTCCCTTACTTATTTTTTCAACTAGACTGGTGTTTACATCATTATCAATATCAAATTCTGCGTCCTTAGAGATTTTAAATGTATTTGCCACAAATTTGTCAAAACCGAAATAAGAGAATATGAAAGGTAAGTTTACTTTGACCACATCTTCAATTAAAATGATGTGTTTCTGATTTTTTGGGGAGGGTAATATTACAAATCTGCCGAGTTGTCGAGAAGGCAATTCGATAATAGCGAGCTTTGTATCATACTGCCATTCTTTTTTATACATGGCTACCCCTAAATACAAGCTTTTATCTCTGAGGTAAGGCATAGGTTTGCTATCATCGAGCAATAATGGGATGATGCTGCTTTCGACCTCTTGATCAAAATAATCACGTACGAAAGCCAATTGAGTCGCGTTTAATTCCTCAGCGGTTTTGATGTAGACTTTCTCCTTGGCCATTTCCCTTTGAACCTGTTGCCAGATTCGATCAAATTTCTTCTGTTGTTTTATAACCAGCTCCGTGATTTTATCTAATATGATCGTGGGATTTTCGTAATAATAGGAATTTACTTCTTTACTATTTAACTCAGCGGCTCTTTTTAATGCAGCGACTCTGACCCTAAAAAATTCATCTAAATTGTTAGAGAATATTCCTAAAAATTTTAAACGAAGAACCAAAGGGACGTTCGGATCCGCAGCTTCTTGAAGCACTCTACCATTAAAACTTAACCAACTAATATCTCTTGGAATAAACTTTCCAGCCATCTCTTGTAAATTCATAATTGCTCCAAATATGTTGGAGCTTTGTGAATTTTAAGTTAAGAAAATAATACCATATTATTAAATAATATTGATAGATCTACATTAAACTGTGGTAGAGTAAATTATAGGAGCCGTAAAGTTTACTTTGCGCTCAGGAATGGATATTTTTAGTCGGATATTTCATTAATTGTATCAATTATTTTTTAAAAATATAGTTAAAATATTACCTAGATGGTAAATTTTAATTGCTCGAATGTAATTTGTACTACAAGATTGGCTGTAAAATAGAAAAGCGATAATTTCTTGAATGAAATTATCGCTTAGCTTATACAAGTCTAAAATACCGTTTACTTAGTTAAGCCTCTTCTTTTAAGAATATTGATTGCTTGGTAGCTATTACTGTCAAAATGAGGTTCTTCCAAATTTAAGGTTTTTGGAAAAGGCTTGTTTTTATCAAAGAAATACACTTTGGTGATACTACCATAATCATTAACTGGAAATAAATCGGCGCATTCATCATATTGCGCATTGATTGGATCAGCGACTGTCACCGCATAAATTCGAATTATTCCACCTTTATTCTGCTCATTTCTTATAAATGCCACTTCCTCAAAGCCACCTTGCAAATCTTTTATGGATGGTTGCGAGAAGGAATCATACAAGATATAACCTATAATTCCCAGAATTGGAATCAATACCCACCAAAGTTTTTTTCGTTTCTGTTGCATACAATTTATAGGGTGATCGTAATATTTAATAATTTATAAAATTCTTTGAGGATTGCTTGATGACCAGGCCATGCAGGCGAGGTTACGAGATTTCCATCCACTATCGCTTGGTCTGCAGGAATATTTTTCCAAGTACCTCCAGCTAATTCAATATCTGGACCAACAGCCACATAGGCCGTAAGCGTTCTTCCTTCTAACACTCGAGCAGTGGTCAATACTTGGATACCATGGCAGATGGCTGCTACAGGTTTATTTGTTTCAAAGAAATGTTTGGTAATTTCAATCACACGTTTATTTAATCGGATATATTCTGCAGAACGACCCCCAGCGATATAAAGTCCATCATAGGCTGAAGGATCTACCGCATCGAAATCTTTGTTTATTGCAAAATTATGTCCTCTTAATTCTTTATAAGTTTGATCACCTGTGAAATCATGTAACGCAGTTGGAACAACATCGCCTTTTTTTCGATCGGGTGCAATGGCATCAACCTCCAAACCGATGGCGCCCATTGCCTGAAAAGGTACCATTGCTTCGTAATCTTCTACGTAATCTCCTACTAATAATAAAATTTTTTTTGCCATGATGCTTTTTTATTAATGAACTATTAAACCGTATTATTTATTTTATTCTGATTCTTCGAATCCCTTAGCTATTAAACGTTTGGTAAGCCGTACTTTGGCTTCCAATTGACTTCGATACAATGGATTAATCACGCCTTTACCTTCCTCAAAATTTTCATAAAATAAAGGCAGGGAAAAGACCGCCAATAAACGAGCGCCATCTCTAGGCATTCGTTGCTCCGCTGCTTCAAGCACAAACTTAGCTCCATTCTTTCCGTTGGAGGTTCCCATTAGAAAAACAGGTTTCTGACTAAATAGTTTTCTTCCCTTAATTCGGGATGTCCAATCCATCAGGTTTTTATACGCAGCAGCATAACTGCTGTTATTTTCGGATAATGAAACTAAGATGAAATCTGCCCAGTCAATATGTGCTGCAAATTGATGTGCTTGTTCCGGTATTCCATTTTGTTCTTCCCGGTCGATCGAAAATATTGGCATTTCAAAATCATTCAAATCCAATATCTGAATAACATCTTCCGATTCCTTATAATATTTGGAAACACTAGTCACTAATTTTTTATTAATTGATCGACTACTATTACTTCCTGCAAAAGCCAAAATTTTCATTCCTAAAAGTACAAAAAATTAGGGGTTTTTGCTGTTAGATTTATGTAAAGAAAAGGAGAGTAATTTATCGTGGGAAGGAAGCAAATAACGTTGCTCCTCGCCATAACGAAGGAAAAGGCTATCGAATACGCGCCTAAAGATTGCAGAACCTTGGATATTCCATTCATCTTTAAAACCACTGCGTGATGGAGTTGCCAAACGAATCGGAAGCTTATTCTTCAGACTAATTTTCATTAGTCTGAAGCATAAAGACATGCAGTTACGCCTTAGTCTCTTACCGAGTGGTTCTAAACAGACTAATGGCTTATGGCCCTATCCTAATTGGATCGAGCTCATTCTTAATAAGCTACAAGCTCGAATTTACCCTGATTACCTGGGGAACCGGAATAGATTTGACCTTGAGGCAAACCACGTAATCCTGGTGAAGATAAGGAGATTCGACTGTAGATTTGACGTATTTCATTGTCAGCGCTAGATCTTAACCCTCCAGGTTCTACATCGACAAAGAGAAAGTTTTTACCTTTCTTATTGGTCATTTGAGGTTGAATACCCTGGGTATTATAAGCTAATTTAATCTGAGCACCATTTCCATTAGGGTAGGTTTTTGTTCCATTCATCGCATCATTGCCTCTACCAATTAAAAATAATGAGCCTAACTTTTGTATGTTAACCTTTATATCCAAATTGCTGGCATTGTTCTTACTATCTTGACCAAAAATGACTACGTTATTGCCTATTTCTGCATAACCAATTTCTAGTTTTACATCTTTTTTGCCAAAAAACTCCAATTTCGAGCGATCAGCCATGATCAATGTGTCAATAATGATCGTCATGGAAGAATCTCCTCGATTAAATAATTTTTTTTGCTTTTTCCCTAATTCTAAGCGTTGGATGTGTTCGGTTTGTGCCATCCCCATAAAGCTTGATAAAAGGAGACCTATGCTAATTAATATTTTCATAATAACTTAATTACATTAAATAAGTAAGACAAATTTTAGTTAAAAAGGTTTAGTTAGCAGCTGTTAAGTAGTTTTTTATCAATGAAGCTGTTTTCTCTGAAGCTCCAGGTGTTCCCATTTTTTCCATTAAATCCTCGTAGTTCTCCAATACGCTAGCTCGGTGCTCCGGATTGGTCAATAATTTGCCGACTTCATCGGCAATGGTTCTAGCATTGCAATCGTCTTGAATTAATTCAATAACCGATAAATAATTGTTGATAAGATTAACCAAAGAGATAAAACGCACTTTGATAACTTGTCTTGCGATGTATACAGAAATTGGATTGGCTTTATAAACAACAACTTGAGGTACTTTGAAAAGCGCTGTTTCTAACGTTGCTGTTCCACTTGCAACGACGGCTACATCGGCATGCGTCAATAAATCATAGGTTTGATTAAAAACGACTTTAATGGGGTAATCCCCATAGTATTGCTCGTAAAAACTGAGTTCAAAATTTGGTGCCCCCGCAATTATCAGCTGATGCAATGGAAAGAAATTGTGAAGTTTTACCATTTCTGGTAAAATATGCGCAATTTCCATCTTCCGACTACCCGGTAATAAAGCAATGATTGGATGATCATTTAGTTCATGGTCACGTTTGAAATTATGGTTTGGTTGATATTGACTAATGGCATCCAACAATGGATTGCCTACATAATCCACATGGTAATTGAATTGCTTATAAAAGGAAACTTCAAATGGTAAAATACAAAACATATGGTCTACCAACTTTTTGATTTTATAAACTCTTTTCTGGTTCCATGCCCAAATTTTTGGAGAGATATAGTAACAGACTTTAATCCCCAGTTTTTTAGCATATGCCGCAACTTTTAGGTTAAAGCCTGGAAAATCTATTAAGATCAGGCTGTCTGGCTGTACCTCAAGAATATCTGCTTTGACTTTTTTTAAGTTTTTTGCAATACTCCGGATATTCATCAGGACTTCAACAAAACCCATAAAAGCCATTTCTGAAGTATGTATTAATGCCCTTTCTTCGGAAGCTTTTTGCATTTCATCTCCACCTACTATGGTAAATGAAGCAGATGGATCTTCTTTTTTTAAAGCTTTAATTAAGTTAGCACCATGCAAATCGCCTGATGTTTCTCCCGCTATGATGTAATATTTCATGTTTCTCTTAAAGTTTTAAAGATAAGCATTCTTCTCTCCATGATGCAATAATAAGGTGAATTGCATAAGGTATGTTAGGTATCAATTTTGGATTTTGTTTGGATTTTGTTCGGTTATTTTAAATCTAGAACCGTTCAATATCCGAAGGAGATCCGAATAAGATGCGCTTAAGAGAAAAAGGGTCCTACCCCTATTTACCCTGTGTCTAAAGGATGTTTTTCGATGCTTTAGAAGCATGTTTTGTCTATTGATTATTAAAAAAATCGATTGAAATTATTTTTAACTAATTAATATAATAATTACACTGTTATTGAAGCAAAATTTTAATAAATTAGGGTGTTAATATTAATAAATTATATTATATCTCTGTCATTACCTAATTAAAACATATTATACCTAGTTACTTGTCTTAAAATTTTTAAAATTATTTAATACTTTATTAATATTAAGAATATTTTACAAGTGTTTACTTTGCTGTTAAATAAAAACTTAAATCAACCTTATGAAAAAACATTATGCATTGCTGCCTATGTTATTAGGCTTGTCAGTTTATTCGTTTTCAGAAGTTATTTCAGGGAAACCTCTAAGTAGCGTTGAACGAATAGATTTTGAGTTGACACAAAACATTATTCGAGGTAAAATCAAAAATTCCAATGGCGAAGGGGTCGCTGGAGCTTCGGTGCGAAATTTGACTAGCTCTGTAATTAGTCAATCGAATGAACAGGGCGATTTCGAAATTGCTGCGAGTTTGGGAAATCAGCTTCGAATCACGATGGTTGGATATACTTCGCAAGATGTGCTAGTCCAAGGAAATGATATGGTCATTACCTTAGTTTCATCCAATGAAGAGTTGGATGAAGTTGTTGTAGTGGGGTATGGAAGACAAAAAAAGGTGAATTTGACGGGTGCTGTAGCACAGATTGATTCGAAAGTGTTGGAGGATCGGCCTGTAGCAAATGCAACGCAAGCACTACAAGGAGCTGTACCCAATTTGAATATTAATTTTAGCAATGGTAGGCCAGGAGGTGAGGGATCCGTTAATATCCGGGGATTTGCTTCGATTAATTCTGCAAATGCGGCTCCATTGGTCTTGGTTGATGGTGTGCCTGGCAATATCAATAATATAAATCCTCGAGACATTGAGTCTATTTCTGTGTTAAAGGATGCTTCTGCTGCCGCTATTTATGGTGCTCGTGGAGCATTTGGCGTCTTGTTGGTCACGACCAAGAAAGGAAAAGCGGGCAAAATGAACATTGGGTATAGCAATAATTTTGGGATGGCAGATCTAACGGTAAATACCGACTTTATGACCAGTGGATATGATGCAGCCATCCTAAATGATGAGGCCTTTATTCGTGCTACTGGAAATAAGTATACCGGATATTCCGATGATGACTATGCCGAATTGCTCAAGAGAAAAAATGATCCAAGTCTTCCTGCGGTAGTTATTCAGAATAGAAATGGTAAAGATCAATTTGTATACTACGCAAATACAGATTGGTGGAATACGTTTTACCGAGACCGAATGAATTCCATGGAACATGCGTTAACGTTTTCTGGAGGTTCTGAAAAGATTGATTACTATATTTCAGGTCGACTATACCAGAAAGGTGGATTGATGAAGGTTCAGCAGGATGACTTTAACTCGTACAATTTAAGATCACGAATAAATGGACAGGTAACCGATTGGTTAAAAGTGAGCAATAATTCCCAACTCAATTATCAAAACTACACCTATCCCGGATGGAATTCCAGTGCTGATGCGAATAATAACTTTATTTCGACTACAGTGCATGCATTGCCATCCTATGTGCCGATCAATCCAGACGGAACAGCCACGTATCGTACGGAATTAAATAATTACAATATCGGTGATGGGATCATGGCAGACTTACTTTACGGTAAATCAAAAGGAGGGGATAAGGAATATGAGTTTATCAATCTTTTTGAAGCAGAAGCGAAACTAATGCCTGGATTGGTATTAACAGGGAATTATACCTTTACTTACAATCCATTAAATCGCTTTACACGTCGTGTTCCAGCACCTTGGTCCATATTTCCAGGAGTAGTCAGCTATCTAGGGAATGATCAATTGGTGGAATCACTTGCATTGACTAAAAAGCATTCCTTAAACTTATTTGCCAATTTTAATAAGCAATTGGGAGATCACCAAATAGGAGCGACAGCGGGATATAATCAAGAGTTAAATGTGTATGATAATATCGGTGGTACTCATACCAATTTATTATCCGAAGATTTAAATGATTTCGCATTGGGAACAGGACAACCTACTTTAGCTGGAGGAGCGAATACCTGGGCATTACAAGGATTTTTCGGAAGGGTAAATTACAATTATAAAGGTCGGTATTTATTGGAAGTAAATGGTAGGTATGATGGAACATCGAAATTTCCTTCCAATCAACGCTATGGGTTTTTTCCATCTTTTTCAGCGGGTTGGCGAATTATGGAGGAACCTTTCTTAGCTGCAGGAAAGGATATTGTGAACGAAGCTAAAATTAGAATTTCTTATGGATCATTAGGAAATGCGCAAGAGGCAGCAGTATATGGTTATGTTCCCTTGTTGAATGCCGGTACGAATAACTATATCACAAATGGTACAAAAACTCAATTCCTGAGTTCCCCAACTCCAATTTCTGCAGATTTAACTTGGGAACGTACGAATACCTTAAATTATGGCGTTGACTTGGAGTTTCTACAGAATCGTTTGACGACTTCCTTTGATTATTTTATTCGTGAAACGCTAGACATGTTGATTCCTGGTAAAACTCTTCCTTCCGTATTTGGGGCATCGTCACCTAGAACAAATGCCGGTGATTTGAGAAACGTAGGTTGGGAACTTTCTTTGGCTTGGAGAGACAATATGGAAATCAATGAAAAAACTTTTGGGTATAATATAGGTATTGGCTTATCGGATTCTAAGGCTAAAATAACTCGATTTGATAATGAGAAATTCCAATTGAGCAATTATTATGTAGGGCAAGAGGTCGGGGAGATTTGGGGATACAAAACAGCTGGATTTTTCCAAAGTAATGAAGAAGCTGCCAGTTGGACAATCAATCAAGACTATGTGGATCGACAACGCTTAGCGGCACCTGGTGACTGGTCTAAACTTCAAGCTGGGGATTTAAAATTTGTAGACCTATCCGGTAAAGATGGGGTGCCAGATGGAAAGGTGGATAATGGAGAAAACACCTTATATAACCCAGGTGATCAAGTGATTATTGGTAATTCAAGAGCAAGATATACCTTTGGAGTAAACCTAGGAGCTAATTACATGGGATTTGATGTATCTGCATTCTTCCAAGGAATAGGTCGACAAAATTGGTGGCCAGGAGCAAATGCCGATAAATTTTGGGGGCCATATTCTAGACCTTATTTCTCTTTTGTGCCTAAGGATTTCGAAGAGGATGTTTGGACCCCAGAAAATCAAGATGCCTATTTTCCATTATTAAGAGGCTACATTGCATTGAATGATCGCGGATCGCTAAATGTTAAATCGGATCGGTACCTGCAAGATTTAGCCTATATCCGATTAAAAAATTTAACCATCGGCTATACCGTGCCTTCGGCATTCATTCAAAAAATGAAGTTAAGCCGTGCGCGTATTTTTCTATCGGGAGATAATATATGGACAGCGACGAAATTACGCTCTGAGTACATTGACCCTGAACAAGCTTCTCAAGAATCTAATGGACGCGCATATCCTTATTCGAGAACATTTTCTTTTGGATTAGACTTTAGCTTTTAAATCATGAAAAAATTAGTTTATTTATATATAATTATAGCTGGCTTTACGATAACGGGTTGTAGTAAAGACTATTTAGACCGTACACCACAGTCTAGTATTTCTCCAGATGCATCTTTTAAGACTTTAAAAGATTTAGAACTGTTTACCAATTCATTTTACGACTATCTGCCTTCCGCAGAGGGTGTTTATAATGAATCGGTAGATAATATTGTGAAAACAACCTTGGATGATAACCTGACAGGAAAACGAGTGGTTCCAGTGAACGGAGGGGGATGGTCTTGGTCTCAACTTCGAAACATCAACTTCTTCTTAGATAATTGCTTCAATACATTGTCAGAGACGGAAGCAGGTCCGTATGCTGGGGTAGGTCGATTTTTTAGAGCTTACTTTTATTTCGAAAAATTAAAGCGATTTGGAGATGTTCCTTGGTACAGTAAGCAACTAAATCCGGAGGATAATGAATTGCTGATGAAAGCTCGCGATCCAAGAACTTTAGTCGTAGATTCCATTCTTGCTGATTTAGATTACGCCATTGCCAAGATGTCTGCTGTAAAATCCAATGAACGGGCAACGAAATGGACAGCATTGGCTTTAAAATCCAGTGTAGCCTTATTTGAAGGTACGTTTAGAAAATACCATAAGAACCTGAATTTACCTGATGCGGATAAATTACTGCAAATTTCAGCAGATGCAGCCAAACAACTCATAGATGGCAAGCAATACCAAGTGTATACTGGAGATGGAGTTGATTCCTATGGTGCCCTATTCCGCTCGGTGAATAGCATTGGGGAAGAAGTAATTTTAGCAAGAAAATTTTCTGATGCCCTACAGATTTGGCATAATGTAAATTATTATACCATTACGGCTTCTTATGGGAAGCCTGGATTAGAAAAGCGTTTGGTGAATTCTTATTTGATGAAGGATGGTACACGCTTTACAGATAAGCCTAATTACGAAAAAATGACTTTTTCGGAAGAAGTTAAAGATCGTGATCCACGCTTAAGCCAAACAATTCGTACTCCTGGGTATAAGCGAATAGGTGGAGCTGCCGCCTTAGCTCCAAATTTCGGAAATACGATAACGGGCTATCAATTGATTAAATTTGTTGGGGATGTAAAATACGATAACTTCAATCGTTCGGAGAATGATATGCCTGTAATTCGTTATGCCGAAGTGCTTTTGAATTATGCGGAAGCCAAGGCAGAACTCGGAACCCTAACACAAGCCGATTTGGACCTATCGTTGAATCTTTTAAGGACGCGTGTAGGTATGCCAGGATTGAACCTTGCCAATGCCAATGCAAATCCCGATAGTTATTTAGCCGCAGATTACCCTTTAGTTACTTCTGCACAAAAAGGAGCCATATTAGAAATAAGACGAGAACGACGAATAGAATTAGTGATGGAAACGTATCGTTGGGATGATATTTTAAGGTGGAAATGTGGTCAATTGGTAACTAGGCAATTCAAAGGAATGTATTTTCCTAGTGTTGGTAAATTTGATCTGGATCAGGATGGTAAAGATGATTTGTGGATTTATGAAGGAAATAAGCCTACGGCATCGGGCATACAATTGTTAAAATTAGGTTCTGAAATACTTCTTGAAAACGGGACGAGTGGTAATGTCATCATCAATTCACATATCAGCAAAGTATTTGATGAAGCAAAAGATTATTTTTACCCTTTGCCATTAGAGGATTTGCAATTAAATGAGAATTTAGATCAAAACCCGGGCTGGGACGATAATTAAGATAGCTAATAAAAAAAGCCTCCAAACGATTTGGAGGCTTTTTTTATGCTGTATTGAATACCGTAAAATACGTATTAAATTCCTAGTTCTACTTGGAATGTACCACCCCAAGAACTGCGTTGGTTATGATTTTTGAAATCTCCATCTTTAAACGTATAGTTTCCATTTAATTGAAATTTCAAACGATGTGCTTTCATGTATTTGGTTAAACCGAGTTCCATCACTTCCGTTTGTCTTTCGAAAAATTTAATATCCTGATGCGGTTGAACGACTGTGTAACGCGCTGCAATTTCATACCCTTTATTTAATAAATAAGAGGTTTGTTGGTTGATTCCCCAACCTTTGTAGGCTACAGTTTCGGTAGGATCATCCTCATCAGTCATATTTAAGGGATTATCTACATCCCGACGCATATATTCCACCTGATAAGCAAATCCCATGTATTTAAAGATAGCATCAGCATAACTGGTTTTTAAGGAAAAGGGATTGAGCACATATTTGCCCGTTTGCCCTCCCTCACGAGTCGTCCGATCGTTATAGCTATAGCCAGCACCAATAGAAAGCTTTGGCGTTTCTTCACGTTCCAAATCGCCTTCAGAATAATCATTGTCATTGGTGAACTTGCCGAAAGGTAAAAATTCTACCCTACCGGTATAGGCTAAGCCATCATCAGTAGAATTTGCGGGCCTACCTTCTCCCGTGGTGACTGCTGCTTTTGCTACAAAAGCTACAGATCCAACTTCCTTGCTGTAGTTCAGGGAAAGTCCAAAATCACGATCGATGGTAAAGTTCGTATTTACAAGGGAGCGATCTGCAAATTGCAAAGAACCAGAAGAGTTAACCCTTTGTCGGTTTCCAGGCAATTTATTTTGACCAAAAGAAATGTAAAAGTCGTCGGAGAAATTGTAGAACATCACCGCGTCACGCACAATGTTTGGAATGCCCGTATCGTCATAATCCTGATCAGAACGTGAAAAAGCTAACTGCACGGAGTAGGATATTTTAGGGGTATAGATATACCCATCCATCCGCATCCTGAGGCGGCGAATTCTAGCGTCGAAATTCCCATCATCTTCTCCATTGATTACATTGCTAAATCCTAAACGGTTTTGCATTCGAAAACGAAAGTTCGTGTAGAATAGCGAATCTTTTGATTTAAACTGAATTCCTTTAAAATTCAAGATCGTTGCACGATCATCTCGTTCTTGTGCTTGAGCGCCTTGATTTACTCCAATAATTAGCGCTCCTATTATCAACAGACGGGAGAATGTTTTCATAAACTAAAGATTATATGCTAGGTTCTTGTTGACTTAAACAATGGAAACTTCCTAGTCCCCAGATAATATCCACCGAATTGATTCCTATCACTTTACGATCAGGAAAGCAAGATTGAATAATTTCAAGCGCTCGCTCATCATTTGCATCTTGAAAAATTGGAACGACCACCACTTTATTTGCAATATAGAAGTTGGCATACGATGCAGGAAGCTGTTGATCTTCAAAAATAACTGGTTTTGGCATCGGAAGTTCAATAATTTGAAGCGGACGGCCATCTAGTAAGCGAAACGATTTTAAGATTTCTAAATTTTCCTGTAAGATCGCATAGTTATCATCATTAGGATCTTCTTCGATTACCGTAAGGACAGTGTCTTCAGAAACAAATCGTGTAATGTCATCAATATGGCCATCGGTATCATCACCAATAATTCCATCAGCAAGCCATAACACCTGCTCTTGGCCGTAGAAATCTTTTAAATAGTTTTCTATTTGCTCCCTCGTTAATTGCGGGTTTCTATTTTCATTTAATAGACAAGCTGTGGTCGTGAGTACGGTACCCTTACCATTAAACTCTACAGATCCACCTTCCATTACGATAGGAGGTGTAAATAATTTTAACTTAAATTCTTCAGCAATGCGAGTAGGAACCACATCATCTAGGTCAAAGGGTGGATATTTACCTCCCCATGCGTTGTAGCCCCAATCAACGATTGCTTTTTCGCCAGTATCTTCGTTGATTAAAAAAGCAGGACCATGATCTCTACACCAAGCATCATTAGTGGGATTGAAATGGAAACTGATATGCTCCAGTTTTGCACCTGCAAGTTTAATATGGGATAAGGCGAAGGTTTTCATCGCTTCATCTGCGACATTGATGCGAACGTATTGATCTTCAGCTACCAATTGAATAAACCTAGCGTATGGCTCGAAAATACTTTCGAGTTTTCCAGGCCATGATGCTTCTTTATGTGGCCAACTCAGCCATAAGGCTTCTTGTTTTTCCCATTCCGCGGGAAACCTAAAACCCTGTGCTTTTGGGCTGTCTTGAATAGTATATAGTGTTGAATTAACCGTATTACTCATGTGGTAAAAAAATAAGATACATAGTTCCTGATGTAGAAACAAGGTATATTAAATAAAATCAGAAATTAATCTTCGTCAATAAATCGTTTGGTGATTGGACTGTAAGTTTCAATTCTACGATCCCTTAAAAAAGGCCAATGTTTCCGGTAATAATCTGACTGGTTTAAATCCAATGTAACGACTTGTACTTCTTCTTGGTCGTGTGAGGCAAGATATAACAATTTACCTTGAGGATTGGCGACAAAACTTCCACCCCAAAATTTCATGGCACCGTCTTGTTCAAAGCCTACACGATTCACGGAAACAACGGGAACACCATTCGCTACGGCATGAGAGCGTTGAATAGTTTGCCAAGCATTATATTGATCCGCATTGGTTTCTTCATCTTGGTCTGTTGCCCAACCAATCGCTGTTGGGTAGAATAATATTTCTGCACCCATTAAAGCTGTAATTCTTGATGCTTCAGGGTACCATTGGTCCCAACAAATTAAAATACCTATTTTACCAAATTGGGTCTTGAATACTTTATAACCTAAATCACCTGGAGTGAAATAAAACTTTTCATAGAATGCGGGATCGTCAGGAATATGCATTTTTCGGTATTTCCCTAAATATGATCCATCTGCATCAATAACAGCGGTGGTATTATGGTAAAGCCCTTGAGTGCGTTTTTCAAATAAGGAAGCAATAATGACTACACCTAACTCCTTAGCAATAGGAGCAAGCGCATCAGTGGATGGGCCAGGGATAGATTCGGCCAAATCGAAATTATCATAATCTTCCACATCACAAAAATAGAGTGATGTAAATAACTCTTGTAAACAAACAATTTGAGCACCTTTAGCAGCGGCTTCACGAACTTTTTCAATAGCTTTAGTTAGATTCGCTTGTTTATCTTTTACACAAGACATCTGAACTAAACCAACATTTACTTTACTCATCTTTCTTATTTATGTATATTTTGGGCGTAAAGATAATGATATTTCATGAGCTAAAGGAAAAAGGAAGTAGGACTTAAATTATGTTCTAGTCAAGTTCCTGAATTAGCCCATCTGAACACCTAAAGATTAAACAAGAAATCAATAACTTTGTTTATGCGAAAAATCATTCATATTGATATGGATGCATTCTATGCTTCTGTAGAGCAACGAGATTTTCCTGAATTTAGAGGAAAGGCCTTAGCTGTTGGGGGTTCACCAGATGGGCGAGGAGTGGTTGCTACAGCGAGTTATGAAGCTAGAAAATACGGCGTTAAATCTGCCATGTCTTCTAGAATGGCCTTAAAACTTTGTCCTCAATTAATCTTTACTCGGCCTCGATTTGAAGTTTATAAAGAGGTTTCAAATCAGATCAGGGCTATTTTTAGGCGATACACAGACTTGATAGAACCTTTGTCATTAGATGAAGCATATTTGGATGTTACACAAGATAAGTTGAATATAGGTTCAGCCTTGGAAATTGCCCAACAGATAAAAGATGCGATTCAATTCGAATTGAATTTGACTGCCTCCGCGGGAATATCTGTCAATAAATTTGTCGCCAAGATTGCCTCTGATATCCATAAGCCAAATGGATTGACATTTATTGGTCCTTCAAAAATCATCCCTTTTTTAGAGTCCTTACCAATAGAACGTTTTTTTGGTGTAGGAAGAGTAACCGCTGAAAAAATGAAAGGTATGGGGATATTTACCGGCTCGGATCTGAAGAATTTTTCTGAAGACCTATTGAAACAACGATTTGGGAAATCCGGAAAGTTTTTTCATCAAATGGTTCGTGGCATTGATGATAGACCAGTTAAGCCTAATCGAATACGTAAATCTATTGGAATAGAGGATACCTTTGAGAATGACCTGCATAAGGAGGAAGATTTGCTTGAAGAGTTGTTGAAATTAAGTGAAAAATTGACTGAGCGGATTGCAAAATCGGAAAGTTGGGGTAGAACCCTAACATTAAAAGTAAAATTCGCTGATTTTAGTGTCAGCAGTAAAAGTAAAACCTATACCCAAAAGTTAATAGGTAAGAAAGCCTTAAACGATTGTGCCAAAGAACTATTCGCATTGTATAATTGGGAATCAAAAGCTGTCCGGTTATTAGGCTTAACCATTTCAAACTTTATAGATCCAGCCGAAGATCAGCAAGTTGATGTTCAGTTACGGTTATTCTGACCAGTTTCCTTGAATTTCGTGGGTTTTGGAAGGGAATGATTTGGCAAATTGTATGGCTAAATTATTCATGTAAAAGTTGCTAGTGACCAGTTGATCTTGTGTTATCCCTTCATCAATATGCGAAAAGCTTAATTCATTCTCAATAAAACCGATGGCATGTAACTTGTTCTTTTTAAAATATATGAAACTTTTTTCGTCCGAGTTTCTTCCTTTATCGACAATAACGAAAGATTTTTGTTGATTCTCTAAAGCTAAAAGGGCATTTTGTACGCGCAAATTGTAGGTTTTTTGGTCAGGAAACTCCATGCTCAAGGTGGATATGCGGTCAATTTGTGGAAGGGCAGTAGGATTGAAAAATTGACAAAGACCTAGAACAAGTTGATGATCATGGATTAATTTATGGAGAAACTGAGTGGATTCCAATACAGAATTAAAATAGTATAATGGCTGAGTGTGTTTACGAATCTGACCGATTGATAATCTTAAATAACCGTTTTGATCTTCATAGCACCATAAGCCATATTTAGGGTCGTATTTTTTAAGAGCGAGGTTATATTTAGGCCATAATTTTTTGATATAATCACATTCCATTAATAAAGCCATCAATTCAGTTCCTGTTTCTTTAAATTCAATATGTATGATTTCATTGATAAATTGCTGCCTACGCAAACTGGAGCTATTTCCAGTAAAATGACCAATGACTCGTTTTTTAATATTGATGGCTTTACCTACATAAATGATTTTATCCTGCGCATTTTTAAATAAATAAATGCCAGTAGTTTGGGGTAAGGATTCAAAAACATCGTTTGGTAGGTGAGTAGGCAGCCGTTGTTCTTTGGCCTTCGGTAGCGTAGCTTTCACAATATGATGTTCCTCATCGGCAGCTAATAGCATTTTAAACAAGGTTAAAGTCGCTTCTGCATCTCCAAAAGCACGATGTCGATCTCTTATGGGTATACCTAAAGATTGGCAAAGTTTACCAAGGCTATAGGAAGGTAAGTTTTTGAAAATTTTTCTAGATAAGCGGACTGTGCATAGTTTTGGAGCCCTCCAATCATACCCTGCCAACTTTAAGGCAGCTTCTATGAAGGAATAGTCAAAATGAACATTATGCGCTATAAAAACACGACCAGCTAATAATTGGAAAATTTGGGCGGCTACCTCGCTAAAGGTAGGTGCGGGAGCAAGCATGTCATCTGAAATTCCAGTTAATGCCTGAATGTGAAAAGGAATGGGTTGAAGTGGATTGATTAAGGTGCTAAATTTTTCAATAACCTGTTTTCCATCAAAAATAAGGATTGCAATTTCCGTAATGCCATTTGCAGCAGCATAAGATCCGGTTGTCTCAATGTCAACAATAGCATATTCTGGATTCTTCATTAAACAAAAATAGTACTAATATTTTTAATTACTAAAAATATTAGTACTATTTTTTAACTTCTATAGCATTATTATAGAAGTTCTACTCCTTTAGCTAAGAGTGAATCCTTTTTAATAGGATCCCAAATACTTACTTGAACTTCGCCAATATGTTGCAGCTTTAACATAAACATACATATTCTAGATTGTCCAATACCACCGCCAATTGATTCGGGCAACTGATTGCTTAACAAAAGCTGGTGAAAGGTTAATTGTTGTCTATCTAAACTATTACGGATTTCTAATTGGGTCATTAACGCTTTTTTATCCACGCGAATACCCATAGAAGACAATTCAAATGCGGTACCTAAAATAGGGTTCCAAACTAAAATATCCCCATTTAAACCACGGTAACCACGCTCGTTATTGGTACTCCAATCATCATAATCTGCTGCACGTCCATCGTGTGGTTCTCCATTGGAAAGACTTCCGCCAATTCCGTAGATAAATACAGCGCCATATTCTTTTGCAATTGCATTTTCACGTTCTTTTGGTGTGTAGGTAGGATAGGTAAGCAGGAGTTCTTCAGAAGATACAAAATGTATTTCCTCTGGTAGAATAGCTTTTATTTCAGGATATTTTTCGGAAACTGCTTTTTCTGTTTGAAAAATGACTTGGTAAATGTCTTCCACGGTTTTTTTCAGGAAGGTTAAATTACGATCACTAGTATCTATGGATTTTTCCCAATCCCATTGGTCCACATAAATGGAATGTATAGGTGAATAATCTTCATCAGGTCTTAAAGCACGCATATCTGTCAATATCCCTTCACCTGGCAACATCTCCAACTCTTTTAAGCGGATCCTTTTCCATTTAGCTAATGAATGGACTACAACAGCACGTTGATCATTTAAAGATTTGATAGGGAAGGATACAGGTCTTTCAATGCCATTTAAATCATCATTAATACCTGTGCCATCCAAAACCACGATAGGTGAAGAAACTGGAGTTAAATTCAATACATTTTTTAAGCCATTTGCAAAAGTTTCCTTTACAAACGTTATCGCTTGTTCTCTTTTTAAAATATGTCTTCCCATTAAAATTTTATAAAAAAAAATTAACTAGTTTGTGGTTCCACGATCAGAAACCCATAGCCTTATAATGCTGACAAAAATAGTAAAATGTTAATGATTAAGTGATTTTATTGAAAAAATAATTAGAAAAAATTCAAAAAGGTGGGAAATTACTTAATTGTTTGGTTTAAAGCCTTTAAGATTGCACTGGCTTTGGTTAAGCATTCTTCATATTCGGCTTCTGCATTTGCATCAATGGTTATTGCACCGCCAGTATGGAATGAAAGATAGTTTTTATGTTGATTGTACAAGATAGTTCTTATGACCACGTTGAAATCAAAATCACCATTCGCATCGAAATAACCAATACTACCGGAGTAAATGCCACGTCTCGATTTTTCAAGTTGATCACAAATTTTCATGGCAGATAATTTAGGTGCGCCTGTCATAGAACCTGCTGGAAATGTATTCTTTATCGCTTGAATATCAGAGATATGTTGGTCTTTAATACAAGTTATAGTTGATATTAATTGATGCACTTGTTTGAAGCTGTATAATCCTAATTTTTCAGTTACTTGAACGGTACCAGGGACAGCACTTCGGGTTAAATCATTTCGCACTAAATCCACGATCATGACGTTTTCAGCAATTTCTTTCGGATTAGATTTAAGCTTGTCCTTTAGCTGTTGATCTTCCTCAGGAGAACGTCCCCTTGGGGCAGTTCCTTTAATCGGTTGTGAAATTAGCGTATTACCGCGTTTTGCGAGAAACCTTTCGGGTGAAGCACTGATGATGTAATGTTTATTGATTTTAAAAAAACTAGCAAATGGAGTAGGGGAAAGTGTGTTGAGTTTTAAAAATAATTGCTCAGGATGTGCAATATGGGCATTATCGTCAAAAAATTCTTGACACAAATTTGCTTCATAGATATCTCCACGCTGAATATGCTGAATCATAGAATGGAAAGCTTCCATATATTCTTCCTTTTGCATCTTAGGTTGAATATGAATTTGAAAATTTTCGCTATCCGCTATTTCTGCGGTTTGAATAATATTATTGAATAAAATTTGAGGGTCCTCTTCGCAAGAAATTTCGATGGAATTACCATAAAATACGATGCTAAT
Source organism: Sphingobacterium sp. HJSM2_6 (assembly GCF_049316305.1). Classification (NCBI taxonomy): domain Bacteria; kingdom Pseudomonadati; phylum Bacteroidota; class Sphingobacteriia; order Sphingobacteriales; family Sphingobacteriaceae; genus Sphingobacterium; species Sphingobacterium sp. HJSM2_6. Next base: position 112,638 of record NZ_JBMOXB010000014.1, on the reverse strand, counting down.
TTGAGGAATAAAAAAATAGGCGTCCGGAAATTCCAATACATTTTGTTCTTTGGAATTTAATGTTTCGAGCTCATTTTTAAGTTCATAACTAAAAAATCCCGGCATAAAGCTTCCTTTATGTCGGGATTTAAAATCTTCAAGTGCGGCGAATGCTTGACCAGCTTGAGCTGAAAATTCATCTTTCGCACCAATAGCCAACAGGCTATGTATCGTGGAATATTGGTCTTGAAAACCATTGGAATGAAACAAACAAACATGTTGATAGCTTTTAGACCATTGCAGGCATTTGGCTAAAAATTGCTTCGTATTCGTTTCAAAAATGGCTTTGGCCATATTCTCTTATAATGCAATTGTTTGCGTACGATCTGGACCTACAGAAAGATACTTAATCGGCACATTTAACTCTTGCTCTAAAAACGAAATATAATTCGCTAAAGCTTGAGGAATTTCATCTTGGCTACGAATACCTGTTAAATCCTGATTCCATCCTTCAATTTCTTTTAAGACAGGTTCAGGTTTATTGGTAATAATCTCATACGGCATGTAATCGATAGTTTCACCAAGGTAATTATAATGTGTACACGCGTAAATTTTATCAAAAGTATCCAAAACATCAGCTTTCATCATAATTAATTCAGTAACGCCATTAATCATGATTGCATACTTTAATGCCGGAAGATCAATCCAACCTGTACGGCGAGCACGTCCAGTAGTAGCACCAAATTCATGGCCTAATTGACGTAGTTTCTCTCCAACTTCATTGTCTAATTCCGTAGGGAAAGGTCCTCCACCTACACGGGTAGCATATGCTTTGAAAATACCATATACTTGACCAATTTTATTAGGAGCAATACCTAATCCAGTACAAGCCCCAGCGGTAGTTGTATTGGATGAAGTAACAAATGGATAAGAACCGAAATCTACATCCAATAAAGTTCCTTGTGCACCTTCAGCCAGAACACGTTTTCCTTCTTTTAAATATTGATTGACTAAATGTTCAGAATCAACATGTGGAATAGTTTTTAAGAATTCGATTGCTGCTAAGAAAGCTTCTTCTTTTTCTGCAAAATCAGGGATTTCTCCGTAATGCGAAAGCATGGAGATGTGTTTTTGCTTCAGTTTCTCGTAGCGTTCTTGAAAATCAGAAAGGGTAGTATCGCCCACACGAAGGCCATTTCTTCCTGTTTTGTCCATATAGGTAGGGCCAATACCTTTTAAGGTAGAGCCAATTTTACCAGCACCCATATTTGATTCAGAGGCCGCATCTAATAATTGATGCGTTGGTAGAATTAAGTGTGCTTTACGTGCTAAAACTAACTTACCTTTTCCTACTGGATCAAATCCTGCAGCTTTTAAGTTGTCTAATTCTCTTTTTAGGATGATCGGGTCTATCACAACACCATTCCCAATAAGGTTCAATGTGTCTTCATTAAAAATTCCTGAAGGAATCGTGTTTAAGACAAATTTCTTGTTGTCAAATTCCAGAGTGTGTCCAGCATTCGGCCCACCTTGGAAGCGAGCTATTAAATCATATTTTGGACAGAATACATCTACGATTTTTCCTTTACCTTCATCACCCCATTGCAAACCCAGAAGCACATCAACTTGCATAGTATTTATTGAATTATGTGTGTTTAATTAATTATTTCTTATTAACGAATAAAAAAAGCAATTCGGAAAAAGTGTTATAGTATGACTTTTTCCGAACAAAGGTATATAATATTTTGACGAATGTTAATTTAATTTGAAATTAGTGCTTCCTTGGAAACATGGTCTTGAGGGACTTTGCTTTTTCTGCAATCCGCACAAATTCCATATAGATTTAAAGAGTGGTGTTTTATGTCAAAATTTAATAAATCACCGATCATGGATTGAATTTGATGAATGCGAGGATCGCAAAACTCAACAACTTTGTTGCATTCAATACAAATTACGTGATCATGTTGCTTATAACCGTATGACTTTTCAAACTGTGCCATATTTCTACCAAATTGGTGTTTGGTCACCAAATCACAAGAAACTAAGAGTTCTAATGTATTATAAACGGTAGCACGGCTTACACGGTATTTTTTGTTTTTCATGTGGATGTATAAAGATTCCACATCAAAATGGTCTGAACGTGAGTATATTTCTTCCAATATCGCATAACGTTCTGGAGTTTTTCTTAGATTTTTGTTTTCGAGATATGCTTCAAAAATCTTTTTAACAGTTTCGTAATTTTCGCCCTGTCTCATTTGATTTCAACTTTTTAAAAGATTCAAATTTAGCAAATAACTATGGTATTCGCTAGTATTTATGTTGATAGCGTGTAATAATTAGTTCTCGGATTCATAGCGAGTAACCCCCGTAATTCCGTTGATATTTTTCAAGTGCTTGATGAGGCTATCCAATTGATCAGTATCATTCACAAATACCATGATATCACCTTCAAATATTCCTTCATTACTCGATATCGATAAAGACCGAATATTGACATGAAATTCTTGAGAAATAACGGTTGTAATTTTATTGACTAGGCCAACGTCATCAATTCCAACGATGCGAAGCCCGGTTAAAAAGGCTAAAGTATTATGTAAGGAAGCCCATTTGGCTTTTAGGATTCTATAGCCGTAGTTTGCCATTAATTTGGAAGCATTCGGACAACTGGTACGGTGTATTTTGATGCCGTCATTTACCGTCAAGAAACCAAAGATGTCATCGCCTGGAATGGGATTGCAACAAGGGGCAAGGGTATAATCGACTTTTTGGAAATCATCACCAATTAGAATCGTATCATCTTTTTTATTGATTTTTTCTACTAAACCAGAAATATGGGATTGAAATTGATTTTGACTGCTGTCCTCGGAACGCTCATTAGCAACAAATTCACGTAAGTTTCGGATGTCAATAGTTCCTTTCGCCACATTGTAAAAAAGCTCTTGGGAGGAAGGAAACTTGAAATAATTCGAAATTTTGTTAATGTTTTCAGTATTGTACGTGATTTTTAAAGACTTTAGTTTACGCTCTAATATTTCTTTTCCATCTTCCGCTACTCGTCTTTTTTCTTCTTTTAACGAGGATTTTATTTTTGATTTCGCTTTAGCCGTTACGACAAAACTCAACCAATCTTCCTTAGGCGATTGTTTACTAGAGGTGATGATTTCGACTTGATCACCATTTTGTAATTCATGACTTAAAGGAACTAGTTTGTGGTTTACTTTTGCTCCAATACAGGTAGCCCCAATATCGGTATGTATTTCAAATGCGAAATCCAGGGCTGTTGCCCCATTCGGTAATTGCACCAAGGTTCCTTTTGGTGTAAAAATGAAGATTTCATCAGAGAATAAATTCATTTTGAAATCATCAATGAAATCCAAGGCATTAGGTTCTGGATTATTTAAGATATCCCTAACCTTTTGAATCCATTGATCCAATCCATTATCCGAATTGGATTCTTTATACTTCCAGTGTGCAGCAAATCCCTTTTCTGCAATTTCATTCATCCGGCGGGTTCTAATTTGAACTTCTACCCATTGGCCTTTAGGTCCCATAACCGTGGTGTGTAAGGATTCGTAACCATTTGCTTTTGGGGATGAAATCCAATCGCGCAACCGATCAGGGTTTGGTCTATAGAGATCAGTAACTATGGAATACACTTTCCAACATTCTGTTTTTTCTTTTTCATCTTCGGAATCGATGATGATTCGAATAGCAAATAAATCATAGACTTCCTCGAAAGGGATTGATTTCTTGCGCATTTTATTCCAAATGGAATGTATGGATTTTGGTCTTCCAAATATGGAGGCATGAATGCCTTCTTCCGCTAATATTTCATTTACAGGACTGATAAAGTCTGCAATAAAACGTTCCCGTTCGGCTTTCTTTTCATTTAACTTTTTAGCGATAAACTTATAGGTGTCCGGATCCGTGAATTTCATGGATAGGTCTTCCAATTCAGATTTAATCGCGTACAAGCCAAGTCGATGCGCTAATGGTGCGTAAAGGTAGCTGGTCTCCGAAGCAATTTTCAATTGTTTATGGCGTGCCATAAACTCCATGGTTCGCATGTTGTGTAAGCGATCGGCAAGTTTGATTAGAATTACACGGACATCATCAGCTAAAGTGAGTAACATCTTGCGGAAATTTTCCGCTTGCATGGAACTATTTGGGTCAAAAATTCCTGAAATTTTTGTTAAGCCATCAATGATGCGAACAACCTTTTTTCCGAATTGTTCTTCAATATCTTGTAGGGTGATGCTTGTGTCTTCAACGACATCATGCAATAAGGCACAGACAATGGAAGTTGTTCCTAAACCAATTTCTTCGGCTGCAATTTGAGCAACAGCAATAGGATGGTAGATGTAAGGTTCGCCCGATTTGCGGCGCATATCTTTATGACTTTCTAGCGCTAAGTCAAAAGCCATTCTTATCTGCTGTTTATCCCCCTTTTGCAAGGTAGGTTTACAAGCTCTAAGTAATGCACGATATCTTTTACGGATTTCTTTATTTTCAGCCTCAATATCAATCACATATTCTTCCATAAAACTTCCTGATAATGACAATGTATTTAAAATTATTTCCTATTTTTATAGGGTAAATAATCTATATTTTTAGTACTTTTATTAAAATATAAATATACAGATAAATTTTAATTATTAACGCTAAGGACATAATAAATTGACGATGTGTGCGTGTAAAAAAGGCTTGTTTTTCCTACTGTTTGTTCTCTTTGTTTTCCCTATAAAAAGTGAGGGTCAAGCATTGACTAAACCGCAGTATGGGGAAGGAAAGGCGGAAGTTGTAACGCATTATGCCACGACCACATTAGATAATGGAGAAGTAGTGCCTTGGTTTCCCATTGAAGAGATCGTCATCAGAGCGGTAAGAAGATTTAAATCAGAAGAAGAGCGGCAAACCTACCTGCGCTTAAAGCGGAATGTGATACGGGTATTGCCCTATGCGATATATGCTCAAAGGCGTTATGATCAATTGGATCGAGATTTAGCTTTGGCCAGTTCAAGGCGAGAAGAGAAACGGTTGATTAAAGAATGTGAACGAGAGATTAAAGATAAAATAACTTCAGAGGTAAAAAATCTGAGTATATCGCAAGGCAAAATATTGATTAAACTGATTGAACGACAAACTGGAAGTACCAGTTTTGAATTGGTTAAAGACTTAAAAGGAAACATATCGGCTTTTGTTTTTCAAGGTGTGGCGAAAATATTCGGTCATGATTTGAAAAGTACCTATGATCCCCAAGAAGAATTCGAAATAGAAAATATCATACGCGAATATGAGCGTGTTAGACCCGTTGCAAACCCTTAATATTTATTTTTTTTATGGATATGACTGTTTATGATTATTCAGCTTTGGAATTTAATGGGCAAAAAAAATCATTGAAAGATTTCGAAGGAAAGGTATTACTTATTGTAAATACAGCTAGTCAATGCTTTTTTAAGAAACAGTTTAAAACTTTGGAGATCTTATATAAAAAATATAAAGATCAGGGATTTGAAATTCTAGCTTTCCCGTCCAATGATTTTAAAGAACAAGAACCTTTAACGGGTTCAAACTTAGAAACTTATTGTAGAATAGGTCAACAGGTGAGTTTTCCAGTTTTTAAACGTATTCATGTGATCGGTGAGTACCAGGATCCGCTGTATAGGTATCTGTCTGATATTAAACTCAATGGTCAGGTTGATTCAAATCCAATGTGGAATTTTCATAAATATTTAGTCAATAGAAAAGGGGAGGTGGTTGATTATTATTATTCTTTGACAAGTCCTTTGTCAAAGAAAATCCACAAACGTATAGAAGAACTGCTATAGGTAGGTGTTTAGCCATGTAAATTTGTACTTTTGAAAAAAGAGAAACAAATGAAGTTAGATTTATTAGTTATGACCGTTCATCCAGATGATGCTGAATTAGGTGCTGGAGGAGTGATTGCGAAGTATGTGGCAGAAGGAAAGAAAGTTGGAATAATAGATTTGACACAAGGAGAGCTAGGTACCCGAGGGACTCTAGAAACTCGTCATATCGAAGCTCAACATGCGGCTGCTATATTGGGTGTAGCAATGCGCGATAATCTTAAACTTCGGGATGGTTTTTTTCGAAACGATGAAGAAAGTCAATTGACGATAATTCGAGCGATTAGAAAATATCAACCTGAAATAGTCATTACAAACGCCTTGGATGATCGACATCCAGATCATGGTAGAGCAAGTCATTTGGTAAATGATGCTTTATTTTTAGCAGGACTAAGAAGAATTTCGACTCAGCTTGATGAGGTAGAGCAGGAAGCATTCCGCCCCAGACTACAGTTGCAATTAATTCAGGATAAATTTATTGAACCGGATGTGCTAATTGATATTACGGAATTTTGGGATATTAAAGAGCAGTCCATTCTAGCATATACGACACAATTTAATGTGTCTGATACGGATGAAGAACCTAATACGTATATCTCTAATCCTGATTTTATGCAATCTACTAAGGCGCGAGCACAGGAGTTTGGTAGATCCATCCAGGTTAAGTATGCAGAAGGATTTACTTGTAGAAAATTGTTGGGCGTTAAAGACCTGTTTTCCTTATATTAATCCAAGCATATTTTCTAATTAGACGGCTGATTCTGCTTAAGCATGCAGAATTTCATTGCAATGTTTTTTAATATTTGAAGTTATTTTTTCAATTGGTAGATCATCAGAATCAGTACCGAAAGGATCTTCGATTGATTCACCAATCATTTCTAATGCTGCCAATACGTAGAAAATAAAAGGCACAGCTGCAATGACAAAGTAACCCATAGAAAACACGTATCCAATGGGTAAAGTTGCTGTATAGGCTATGATAAACGTTTTAATGAAAGCACTATATCCTAAAGGGATAGGTGTATTCTTAATCCGTTCGCAAGCTCCAGTAATTTCAGTCAATGTTGTAATTTCTTTATTGATGATGAGAAATTGTTCAGGGAGCAATTTTCCCTGCATATATAAGAGGTTTGTCTTTTTAAATATTAAAGAGGCTACTTGATTGGGGCCATGTTTTTTTTCATCTAAATCTTTAAGTTCAGGATGTTCAGCCTCATCCAACATAAACTTTGTATAATCGGAACGAAGGTAATTAAACAAAGTTTCGGAAAACAAGGCAATGGACTTTCTATAAAAGCTCCGATTTACTTTATCCTCTATATCGAGGAAAGCATTCATTTTCATGGCAATAATTCTACTCGAATTGGTTAATGCTCCCCATTGTTTTCGAGCCTCCCACCAGCGGTCATATGCGGTATTGGTTCTAAACACTAACAGTAAGGATAATACAAATCCTAATAAACTGTGCACCAGGGTGATGTTCTTTAGCCAGCTTTTATCAGATAGTTTCAAGTATTCCAGTTCCAAAAAAGCTAAACCCCAAGATATAAATACAGAAACACATAAATATGGAAGTAGCCTTTTAAATACTTTAAAAGAATGCAGATATATGGTTTTACTTAACCAATCTTTAGGGTTGTAAACAATCATTGATAAAATGTTTTGTCAAAAAAGTTGAAATAGTTAATTTCACGCAATATGTCAAAAAACAACCATACAGGCAAGGGAAAAGTAAATCCTGATCAACAGATGAGGCATAAAATGTTGTTTTGGAGTATTTCGATTCCTTTGATTCTAGTCATATGCTTATTTGCTTGGCAACATCGTGCAGGGATATCTTATTTATTTCAAGAATGGTTTCATCAGGAAGAACTCCTTGATAAAGATCAAAGTAAATATGATGTAAGAAATATTGCCTTGATGAAGCGTCATAATGATCATTTATACGGGATTGATGTGTCACAATATCAAGGATCAATAAATTGGGAAGAGGTGATTTTTATCAATAATGAATTTCCTGTTGATTTCATCTTTGTCCGCGCAACAATGGGAGAGGATGGGATAGACAAGAAGTTTTCACAGAATTGGAAGGCTATAAAGCAGAAAAATAAATTGCGGGGGGCATATCATTATTTTAGGCCGAATGAGAATTCGGTAAAACAAGCTAAGAATTTTATTAAAAAGGTAGCTTTAGATCCGGGGGATTTACCGCCTGTATTGGATATCGAGGAAATGCCTAGGAATCAATCCATGGATAGTCTGAAAATTGGTCTAAAGCGATGGTTGGACCTTGTAGAAAAACATTATGAGGTAAAGCCTGTTTTATATTCTGGGGATAAATATTTTGCAGATTTTCTAGAGGAAGAATTTGAAGATTATACTTTGTGGATTGCAAATTATAATTTTTGGGTAGAACGTCCTAAAAAACATTGGAATATTTGGCAGTTTTCAGAAAAGGGAACCGTCAATGGTATCAAAGGTCCAGTGGATTTAAATATGTTTGTCGGAAATATGGAAGAATTAGAAGAACTTTGTATTCCATATAATTAATAAATTAAGATTTATGTCAACATTTAACAAGCTAATTCAAAGTAATAATATTGTATTAATTGATTTCACTGCCTCATGGTGTGGTCCATGCCAAGTGCTAGCGCCAATACTGAAAGAGGTAAAGGATGAGTTGGGGGATTCGCTTAAGGTCCTTAAAATTGATGTCGATAAAAATCAATTGATTGCAACGAAATTTCAGGTTCAAGGTGTGCCTACCTTAATTTTATATAAAGAGGGTAAACAAGTTTGGAGGCAAAGTGGCCTCCAAAGTAAACAAGATTTGTTGAAAATTATAAGAAGCCATACGGATTAACAATTGGTTAATCCATATGACTTGTGCTTTTAATCTATATTATCAGGTTCGTCATCGGAGTCTTTAAGCGTATTTAAAATGATCTTGTCGATACGGTGACCATCCATATCCAATACTTCAAACTCTAAATTTTTATACGTAACACGATCGCCTTCTACCGGAATATGGTCTAACAGCAAAAACACTAAACCTGCTACCGTACTTAAATTTCCAATTTCATCCTCATCCTCTTCAGAAAGCGATAGGTTAAACAATTCGATAAAATCTTGGAGTTGATAACTTCCGTCTATAACGAAAGAACCATCTTCACGTTTACGAATAGTTTTCTTTTCTTCATTTTCTGCGGAATCAAAACCACCAACTAAGGAAGCTACAATATCCGTAACGGTAATTATACCTTGAGGGCTACCATATTCATCTACAATAACGGCTTGGGTAACTTTAGAAGATTTTAAAGTTTGCAATACATTATAGGCATAAGTGTTTTCGTTTACGTACGGTATTGGCTTTATTAATTTGGTAAGATCTGGTTCTTTATTGGTAAGGTATTCTCTAAATAAGGTTTTAACATGTACAAGACCAATAACATGATCGAAATTACCATTACATACAGGATATTCTGTATGCTCGTCTTTCATGATGATTTTCTTAATATGTTCAAAAGGTTTCTGAATATCTAAATAGGTAATCTTTCCACGATGAACCATTAAATTAATTGCTTTTTTATCGCCCAAACTTAATACACGATCTACTAAATCATGTTCAAAATGTTCAATAACCCCACTGTCTACGCCTTCGTCTACTAAAGCTTTAATTTCCTCTTCAGTCACACTATTTGCATTGGATTTGATTTGAAATAGTTTTACAATGAAATCGGTAGATATACTTAATAACCAAACAAACGGTTTTACAATCTTACTTAATACGGACATAGGTACCGCGATTAATGACGCATACTTTTCAGGAATAGCCATCCCAATACGTTTAGGAACAAGTTCACCAACCACTAATGATAAATAGGTGATAATTAATACGACTAATACTACCGAGATTTGCTCGCTATAAGGTGCAATGACCGAAATGGATTTTAGTTGTTCGGCTATAAATAAGGAAATAGAACCACCGGAAAAAAAACCTGTTAGAATACCTATTAAAGTAATTCCGATTTGGACAGTGGATAGGAAATTGTTTGGATTTTCTTTTAGTAGCAGTGCAGTTCTTGCCCCTTTGTTGTTTTCACTAGCTGCACTTAGCCTAGCTTTCCGGCTGGAAACAATAGCAATTTCAGAAGCAGACAAAATTCCATTAAGGATTATTAATAGTAAAATAATAATTATTTCGGTGACCATATATATATTATCGCGATAGAATTCACAAAATACGCATTTTTCTATAGATTATTTTAAAAAATCTACTTTTTAAATTGGAAATGTTTTTTATTAAATCAGTTAAGCATGGCAAAAAAATAAATATTTTTAATGCAACCGTTTGATTGAAAAAAATATTTTAATTATTGATTGCTTATATAGATATTGCATTTACTTACATATAATTATGAATGAAAACTAAGTGATGTCAACCAAAGAAACTGAAAATAGCATAAACTCTGCAAAACAATTTAATTTAGAAGGTGAAGTATTAAGTACTAGTCCATTTGGATCTGGGCATATTAATGACACCTATAAAATTACTACGAGCTCGAATACGAATAATATCTATTTATTGCAACGAATCAATCACCATATATTTCAAGATGTTGAGGGTTTGATGAATAATATTGAAGTTGTATGTAACCATTTAAAAGCTAAACTCGCTCATTTAGGGGAGGAAGAGGTTCTTAAAAGAACCATGACTTTAATACCTACTAAAACTGGAAAAAACTATTACGAAGACGCAAATGGTGATTTCTGGCGGGTATTTATATTGATTCCTGATACGAGAAGTTACGATATTCTGGAGACAACGGAACAAGCCTATTCCGGAGGAATGGCTTTTGGTCAATTTCAAAAGCAATTGAGTGATTTAGATCCGAAGAAAATCGTGGAGGTATTACCCAACTTTCATAATATCGATTTTCGAATGAATAATCTACGTTCGGCAATTGCTAGCAATCCGGTAGGGCGATTGGATGAAATTCAAGACCTCTTGGACTATATTTTTGAACGGGAAGAAAAAATGAGAACAATATTAAATTTAGGATTGTCTGGGGCATTACCATTACGGATTACCCATAACGATACAAAATTTAATAATGTACTTTTGGATAAAAACGATCAAGTTCAATGTGTTATTGATTTAGATACGGTGATGCCAGGCTATGTGGCTTATGATTTTGGAGATGCAATTCGTACCATTATTAATTCTGCTGCGGAAGATGAAGAAGATGTATCCAAAATCGTATTGAATATTCCATTGTTTAGATCGTTTACGGAAGGGTATTTATCGGAGGCAAAAGATTTCTTAACAGATACCGAGATAAATACTTTAATATATGCGGTTCATCTATTGCCGTATATGCAGGCTGTACGGTTTTTAACCGATTACATCAATGGAGACACCTATTATAAGATAGCTTATGCCACCCATAATTTAGTTCGTACGAAAGCGCAATTAAAATTAGTAGCGGAATTAGAAAAACATCAAAATGAATTGGTAGCAATTCTTTCAGAAAGTTTGATCGATAATTAACATGAAAAGGCTTGAAATTGATTTTTTGGATTTACCTTATTCGGAAAGTACTTATTCCGAATTAGCAACTGAATTGGCAGGTTTGCCTTGGAATACATTGGAGTTTGCAAATTGGTCACGAGCGTATCCTTCGGAAACTCAAGCTAATTTTCAGATTGCCTACCAGGGTTCACACCTCTTTATTCATTATCAGGTCCAAGAACAATATATTAAAGCCAATTATATCCGCCCCAATGAAAATGTTTGGGAAGATAGCTGCGTGGAATTTTTTCTGTCATTGGATGCTGGAAAAACCTATTATAACTTCGAATTTAATGTGTTAGGTACGGGTTTAATTGGATTTGGCCCTAGTTTGAAAAGTGATCGACAAAGGCTAAAGGATAGTGAAATTCAATCGGTAGATACCTACACTGTAGTAAAAAACATACAAGGTAAAAAGGAATGGCGAATCATTTTGGCCATTCCTTTAAGCCTTTTTGGCAAAGAGGGCCATCAATTAAATGGTAAAATAGTTCACGCTAACTTCTATAAATGTGGAGATAAACTTCCAAATCCGCATTTTTTATCGTGGAATGAAGTGTTGAGTGAAACGCCTAACTTTCATCTCCCAGAATATTTTGGAGAAATCCAATTTAAATAGGGTTCTCTTTCAGTTTTTAGGTCTTAAAAATGAATTTATAGCTGAAATATATTTTCTTTAATTGACATATACGCAGTATTTTTGCGAATGAACTATTTTGAAGAATTAGAGAATTATATTTCCGAAGAAAAAAAGCTCCTTTTAAATCATCCCTTATATCAAAGAATACAACACATAGACGATCTTAAAAAATTTACAGAGGGTCATGTTTATGCTGTATGGGATTTTATGTCTTTATTAAAGGCTTTACAAATAGAGCTTACCTGTGTGCAAGTGCCATGGTATGCTACTGCGAATCCTAAAACCAGGTATTTGATTAATGAGATTGTGCTAGCAGAGGAATCTGATGAATTCATAGATGGTAATCGAATGAGTCATTTTGAAATGTATCAGATTGCTATGAACCAAATTCATGCAAATACGGATCAAATCGATAGTTTCTTGAACTTATGCCAGCATGAATCGGATATATTTCATGCGATACAACTTAGTGAACTTGATTTACGAATTAAAGATTTTCTAAAGTTTACTTTTGAGATTATTCGGACTAAGGAGCTGCATAAAATTGCCGCTGTATTTACCTTTGGGCGCGAGGATTTGATACCAAAGATGTTCACCTCTATTCTAACTGAAATCCAGAAGAATTTCCCTGATGCTGCTTTAAAATCACTAATCTATTATTTTCAACGACATATTGAGTTGGACGCAGATGAACATGGACCATTAGCAAAATTAATGATTGAGGATTTAGCACAACAGGATGTAGAGAAATGGGCAGATATGAAGCAAGTTGCTAAAGAGGCTTTGCAAAAAAGAATGCTATTGTGGGATGCAATTGCAGATAGCCTTTAGGCTTTTTCCGTTTGAATAACTGAATTAATTCTCGATGGTGTATTTGATTGAATTCAGCATCGAGAATATTTATTTTTGAAACCTTTCCATCCATTCGCTAAAAGATATTATAAATTGATTTAAAAATTTATCTGTATCCTCATTTATCATTTTTCCCGCTTTATCAAATAATTTGGATGCATTACCGATATAAGCTTCAGGCTGAGCAAGGCAAGGCATATTGAGAAAAACCAGTGATTGCCGGAGGTGATGGTTAGCACCAAATCCGCCTATTGCTCCAATAGAAGATGAAATGATGGCTGCTGGTTTTAAATCCCATACGGATTTCCCATAAGGTCTAGATCCTACATCCAAGGCATTTTTCAATACCGCAGGTATTGATCGGTTATATTCCGGAGTCACAAACAATATGGCATCCAAGGATAATATGCTTTTACGAAAATCCAGATAGGCTTCTGGAGTTTTTTCTTTATCTAAATCTTCATTGTAGAAAGGTAAATTATCAATTTTAATTTCTTTAAAATCAAGTCCTTCCGTTGCCAGTTCCATAATGTGTTTTGCGATTTTACGATTATAAGATTCTTTTCTTAAGGATCCTATCAATATTCCTATTTTTTTAACACGCATAATAATTTGTTTTAATTGGTAACAATTGAGGTTAATAATTGTTATTTATAAATAGGAATTTGGCTTTGTAAAATGGAATATCAACCTGCATAAATGGAGAATGAATTTGCGTCAGTATGGTTTTTTAACCAAGGATGGAAGCCCCATTCCTTTCAAACAGAAAGTTGGAAAGCTATAGCTAAAGGGAAGTCTGGTATATTAAATGCTCCAACAGGCTATGGGAAAACTTTTGCCATTTGGTTTGGAGTTATAGCTCATTATTATACTCATAGGAAAATAGAAACGACTGTGTCGAAGAAGAAAAATCTTCATTGTCTATGGATTACCCCATTGCGAGCACTATCGAAAGAAATAGGGAAAGCAACACGGCAGGTTTCAGAAGATTTAGATTTGGATTATGAAGTCGAACTGAGGACTGGAGATACATCCATTAGTCATCGTCAGAAACAACGAAAAAACCCGCCAAATGCATTAATTACCACTCCAGAAAGTGTTCATTTGATATTGGCTAGTAAATCAGGTCAGGATTATTTTAAGCACCTTGAATTTATTGTGGTTGATGAGTGGCATGAATTAATAGGGTCTAAAAGAGGCGTGTTAATTGAATTGGCTTTAAGCCGGTTAAAGGCAATTAATCCATCATTAAAAATATGGGGTATTTCCGCTACCATTGGAAATCTAGAAGAAGCAAAGGAAATTCTTTTGGGAACAAAACAACCGGGTGTATTAATTCAAGCCAATATCAATAAACGAATAGCTATACAAACGGTATTTCCAGATACGTTAGAGAAATTTCCATGGGCAGGACATTTAGGTATTCGATTATTAGACAAAGTTATTCCAATAATAAATCAGTACCAAACGACCCTGATTTTTACCAATACTCGATCGCAAGCCGAAATATGGTATCAACAAATTATTATGAATTATCCTGAATTTGCAGGCTTGCTGGCTATTCATCACGGTTCTTTAAGCGATGAAGTTCGATTCTGGGTGGAAGAAGCATTGCATGAAGGGAAGCTAAAGGCTGTAGTTTGCACCAGTAGTTTAGATTTGGGCGTAGACTTTAGGCCTGTCGATTGTGTCATTCAAATTGGTTCGCCTAAAGGTATTGCACGGTTTCTACAAAGGGCAGGGAGGTCTGGACATCGACCTGATGCCACTTCTAAGATTTATTATGTACCAACCAACTCATTAGAGATTATTGAAGGAGATTCATTAAAATTTGCCGTGAGTAATAAAATAGTGGAAAGTCGAATACCGTACATTCGATCTTTTGATGTATTACTGCAATATTTAATGACATTGGCTGTAGGAGACGGTTTCGACGCAGATCAGATTTTTCAAGAAGTAATCCATACGCATTGTTTCTCATCAATTAGTCCAGAGGAATTTGATCAATGTATGGCATTATTAATTCATGGAGGCTCCAGTTTGTCAGCATACGATGATTTTCACCGTTTGGTCAAGATAGATGGAAAATATAAAGTTACTTCTAGAAAATTAGCGATGCGGCATCGTTTATCTATCGGTGCGATAGTATCTGATCTCATGATGCGGGTTAAACTGTTTTCAGGAAAATATTTAGGTTCGATTGAGGAATCCTTCATCTCAAAGCTTAACGTAGGCGATGTATTTTGGTTTTCAGGCAGGCAATTGGAACTGGTTCAAGTTATTGTTAATGATGTCATCGTTAAATACACCGAAAAGAAAAAAGGCGTTGTACCATCCTGGATGGGCGGACGTTTTTCGATCTCTCCAGATTTAGGGATTGCCATTCGGCATAGCTTTCAAAATATTCACAAGCTTACCAATATTTCCGATGAAATAAAGTTTTTGAAACCATTATTTGCAGAACAGCAGCGTCTATCCGCGCTACCATATGAATCCGAATTATTAGTGGAGTATTTAGAAACAAAATACGGATATCATTTATTCTTTTATCCCTTTGAAGGTAAATTAGTCCATGAGGGAATGGCGCAGGTAATCGCTTATAGGTTAGGATTAATTAAATCTGCGACCTTTAGTATTGCAAGCAATGAATATGGGGTCGAATTGCTATCCGATGTAAAATATGATTTAACCCAAGAAATGTTACAGCAGATTTTTTCATCCAAAGGCTTACACGAAGCAATTAATTCCGGAATAAATGTTCAAGAAATGGCAAGACGTCGATTTCGGGATATTGCAGGAATAGCTGGATTGATTTTTCAAGGATTTCCTGGCAAGCAAATGAAGGGTAAACATCTACAGGCTAATGCGAGTTTGTTTTTTTCTGTGTTTTCCGATTATGATCCTGGCAATTTATTACTTCGACAATCCTATGATGAAGTTTTCGATTTTCAACTTGATGAAGGAAGAATGCAACGTGCTTTTGAGCGCATTGCTGATCATCAAATTATTTTGAGTAAACCAGAACGATTAACCCCTTTTTCATTTCCTATATTTGCGGAGTCGTTTAGAGAACGATATAGTAATGAAGATTGGCAAAGTCGTTTAGAAAAATTAAAATCTCAGCTCTTAGATGGCTAAACGTATAGAATTAAATGGATTGGAGTGTTTTCTACTTCCTCAAAAGGCGATGTATGTTTCTAAATATGAGTTGTTAGTCATATCCGATTGGCATTTAGGTAAATTGAAACATTTTAGAAATGCGGGCTTTTTTGTTCCATCCCCAGATATTTCTTTAGAAATAGATGAACTTCGGTTGTTAATTTCTGATTTACCAATTCGAGAAATTATTTTTTTGGGCGATTTGTTTCATTCGGAATGGAATACCGATTGGGAGTATTTTAAAACATTTATTAATTCTGTAGCTCAGCAAATCAAATTCACCTTGACTAAGGGAAATCATGATGTATTAGATAAAAAGCATTTTAATAAGCTGCCTATCGCGATACGTTCGGAATATATCCTCAGCGAAGGATTAGTCTTTTCTCACGAACCCATTGTAGGTTTACCGACGTATATGTTGAATATTGTGGGGCATATTCATCCTGGTTATTTAGTCGGATTTAAGGGGAGGCAAAACTTTCGACTACCTTGCTTTTACATTCAAGATCATTTACTCATCCTTCCTGCCTTTGGAAAATTTACAGGTCTCCATATGATGAAGAAACAGGAAGATAGCACGATTTATGCAATTATACATGATGAGGTCATTGAGATCAAATAATCCTTTTCTTCAAAAACACTGTTCTCAAATTTCTTCAAAAAATTCATTTTTTCCATAATTAATTCTATATTTAGCTCAGCTAAAACGCAAAAGCTTACATTATAAAACCTAACCGCCATTACAACAGTTTAATTTTATAGATTTATTATTATCGATATTTCTACAGACTTTATCTGCTACACTGTGCGTTTGAAAATTATCATATGAATAAGATTTGGACCTATGTCATCATTGCCTCCTTAGGAGGATTTTTATTTGGATTTGAAACTGCTGTTATTTCTGGAGCAGAAAAGATCATTCAAGAACTTTGGAATTTAAACTCTTTTTGGCATGGGTTTACAGTATCTATATCTTTGATAGGTACCATTTTTGGGGCTATATTCGCAGCAAAGCCTTCCGAAAAATATGGCCGTAAGCGAGTATTGCAATGGGTTGCTGTTTTGTATTTACTTTCTGCTGTAGGCTGTGGTCTATCCTTTAATTGGCCGATGTTCTTAATATTTCGATTAATAGGTGGTATTTCCGTCGGCGTAAGTTCTGTTGTGGGGCCATTATACATCTCTGAAATTGCACCAGCAAGTACCAGAGGAAGAATGACTGGTATGTTTCAAATTATGATCGTAGGAGGTATTTTTATTGCATTTTTGACTAACTACTTATTTGCAGGCATTGGAGAGCATGCTTGGAGGTATATGTTAGGTATTATGGCTATACCATCTATTGCATTTATTGTGCTTTTAAAAATTATTCCCCATTCTCCTAGATGGTTAATGTTAAAAGGCCGCAAAGAAGAGGCAAAAGCTGTTTTCGAATTATTAGGTCAAGCTAATGCGCAGCCCGTCGAGCAATCTCAAGAAGAAAAAAAAGAACAACCTTTGTTTCAAAAACAATATATGAAACCCATTCTATTTGCGGTTTTATTAGCCTTGTTTAATCAATTGACAGGCATTAATGCCATACTATACTATGCTCCACGAATATTTGAAATGGCTGGTTTTAATGAGGAATTAGCCTTTTTACAACCAATATTTATTGGAGGAACGAATATGGTATTTACATTAATCGGTATGTCAATCATTGATAAATTTGGTCGGAAAAAATTGTTGTTAAGTGGGGCAGTAGGTATGTTCATATTCCTACTATTAGTCGCTCTTGGATTAAAATCTGGAAATACAACCTATTTATTATATTATATTCTTGGTTTTATAGGTTCTTTTGCACTGTCTCAAGGAGCGGTGATTTGGGTATTTATTTCCGAGATTTTTCCTAATGCTGTTCGCGCTAAAGGAACATCCTTAGGCAGCACGACGCATTGGGTAATGGCTACGATTATTTCATGGGTTTTCCCAGTAGTGGTGGAAAATTTCAGTTCCGGAGGTTATTATATATTTCTATTTTATTCGATCATGGTTGTTTTTTCGTTTTTCTTCATCATCGCCATGCCTGAGACTAAAGGAAAATCATTGGAAGACATACAAAATAATTTATAGCATAAGGTATAAATAGTTAAATCGAAGGTTTAGAATTTTTTAATATGCTTAAGGTAACGAGTAGTTGGCCAAAATGCCTTTGGGCATGTTCTGCAGCATGAAACAATAATCCTATTAACGTGCTTGGAATTCTTTGTCGACCTAAATAGCGAACTTCGGTAATTTCACTTTCTTTAATGGTTTTAAGTTGTTGAATGGCACTGTTAATTTGATTATGTAGCGCTGTTTTTAGAAAGTAACTGTCTATATGCTCATGGAAAATAGATTCATTTTTTAGGTAATCAAATTGATCCTCATTGAGAGACTCGTTTCTTGCATAAGTAAACATTCTATCCGTAACTCCGATGATATGCCTCACGTGGAAAGCTATAGAAGCCATACCAAAGGGTTTTTCCCAGAGCATATCATCTAGATCAGCACTTAAATGATATTCAATATCTTCTTGAACCTGTAATAAAGCATGCGCTGTAGGTTGAAGAAAAGGGGATATGTCGGGAATTTGGCCCCGCATCCATACTTCTAATTCATTTTTCATAAGCTTAAGATTGTACTGCGGATTTTCCACCAAAAGTAACCAATACCATTCCAACGATAATGATAAAGGAACCTAAGATTTGATTTAGGGATAATGATTCTTTAAACCATAAGGCCATGGCAAGTTGCACTGACAAGAAAGTTCCTCCAGAACATAATGCAATCACTATGGGTTGAGGAACAGATTTAAATAATTGCAATAAAAACCAACTAGCTCCTATTAAAATTGCATTTCCCAGTAGTAATCCTAGCCATTGGTATTTGGGTTGTATGCCAGCACTTTTAAAAATGATGCTAGAGGCTATTTGACAAATCCAAAACGATATAAAGTATATGATATGCATATTGCGCTATTTTATAAATATGTTAATTTCTGATGAATACTCTTTCTGTAAATTCTCTGTAATCATTTGAAAACTTTTTAAACCTAGTTTTCATAAAGTAGCCTAGTGAACTGGTTTAAAAAATCGGTTAAAGGCCACTTTGATCAATTTTATAGGAAAATTTCATTTTGCTGTATGATTGTTTTTTACTTGATCTAAAATCTAAATTATCGTACATGGCCAATTAATGATGGAAATGATATTTCCCATCCAAATATTGAATGGATAATTTCTTTTTTGTATCCATGAACTGCTGATAACCTTCTTGTAAATTTTTCCAAAATGGAATTATTTCTTGATATGGGTTGCCCGAATATTTACTGAGGTATTCGGTACTCATTGGAAAAGGAAAACTATAGACAGGAATATTTATTTGTCCATTATCTTTTGCTAGCGATGCAAAAATATAAATTTCCTCCATGGCAGTATCACCTACAGGAATACAACCAACAGATTCATTTCCGCCATGTATATATATTGAAGATCCTGTATACTGATGGCTTTGATCAAATGCATTCGGATAATTTAAACGTAGGGATAGGTGATATTTGCTATCGGGATTAAACACATCGATCTCATAAAAACCTTCTGGAACTTGTTTATCCCCTTCTTGACGTTTTGGTCCTAAACGGCCACTCCGTTTGGTCAGTTCAAACGTACTTATTTTCTTAAAGGTATCCGCATCCCGATGACTTCCATAAAGTTCCAAAACCTGTAAATCTTTATACACAACCATTAAAATGTGAAGCTGTTCTCTGTCAATTTCATGCATAGCCAATTTATGGTTAACACAATCTATCCATCGGTTCTTGATCGCAAGGATCTTGTTGGCAATGTTTTTATGAGCAGTCATGCAAGATCGAAAATGATTCTTTATAAACTTTAGTTTTTTATTTTCAATTTATATTTTTCCAAAAGCCCTGGCAATCCTTCCAAAGAAAATATAGCTCCCTTTACTTTATTATGATCTAAGTCTATGTAGAATTCCTGGGCAGTGTATAAATCGGCAGCTTGTAAATTTGTGTTGAAAAAGTTTGATCCCGTTAATAAACAATCTACAAACTTAGATTTGCTAAAATCAGCATTTTCAAAATCTACATGGCAGATTCTGCAATGTGTAAAAGTAGTTTTACTTAATTTACAGCCGTAAAATGAACTGTCATTTAAGGTGCATTCTTCAAAAGATAAGCTTAGGTTAAAAGCGTTGCATTCACTAAAATTTACGCCTAATAATTTAGTCGAGACAAAATGTGCTTTTTCTAAGGTTGTGTTTTTTAAGAGAGCCATGCTTAAATTGCAGTCTACAAATTGGCAATGAATAAACTTGATATTGCTTAAATCAATTCCCGAAAAATTGCAAGCAATAAATTCACATTTTTCGTATTCCGATACAAGGTCGTTTCTATCGATAACTATACCTTGAAATCGCTTATTTTCTACGTAAGATATATTCAATTTTTGATAATATTAAGTTAAATCTCTTTCCTTATTCGACTGAGGGAAGTATCCGTAATGCCCAAATAGGATGCGATATATTTCAGTGGTGCTTGCTGCAGTACTTGAGGCTTTTCTTCCATTAATTTTAAGTACCTATTCTTTGCAGACTCAGTAATCATTTCGGTTGCGCGTTTTTTACTCAAATAAAGTTCAAATGCCATCCAAGCGCGGCCCCATTCTCGCATTGCGGGTATTTTATGAAATAATTCTTGAAAATCGGTGTATGAAATTTTCCATAACTGACAATCGGTGATGCACTGAATATATTCTTGAGTTGGTATTCGTTGAAATATGGAAGCAACTTCGATCACCACTTCTTGCGTACCAGCAAATGAGGTTGTGATTTCATTTCCTTCATAGTCATATAAATAAGTCCTGACTAAGCCATCTTCAAGAATATAATAATCATTAGCCACTTGACCTTTTTTTAATAAATAACTTCCTTTAGGAACGGTCATTTTTTTATGTGCAGCAAACAACAATTCAAAATCAGCTGATTGGAACAAAGGGTGTTGATAGGCATAACGGAGAGTATCCATAGGACTTAGCGTTTATATTTGATCGAATATACCTATTCAATCAAATAAATTAAAATGGATCAGGTAAATGAAATCTGATTATTTCCTTTAAGCTGGGGTGTATAAATGCAATATATCCAGCGTGTAAATGTAACCTATCGGATTTCTTTCCGTATAAATCGTCACCTAAAATAGCTGTATTTAGACCTAAACTATGCGCGGAATGTACACGTAATTGATGCGTTCGTCCCGTTAATGGGTAAAAGTGTACCCGTGTTTTATTATTTTCTATAGCAACAACCTTAAATTTAGTTTTTGCTGGTTTACCATATTCCTGACAAACCACCTGCCGAGGTCGATCATCTAAGTCTACGCGTAAAGGAAGGTCTATTATTCCTTCTGTCTCTTTAAGGCACCCATCTAATAAGGCCGTATAACGTTTTTCTACCGTATGATTAATAAATTGTTCTTGAATAAATTGATGCGCATATTTATTCTTTGCCAAGACTAAAATCCCTGATGTAGACATGTCCAATCGATGAATAATCATTGGACTATTCAATTCAGGAAAGCGTGCTTCCATTCGAACTTGCACACTGTCTTGAACGTTTATACCAGGAACAGATAAAAATTCCACCGGCTTATTGATTACAATAATGTCTTCATCCTCATGCAATATTTCTAGTTCTATTTCTTGACTAGGGCCAACAAGCATTGGATTTGCTTCAACTTTTAATCCTTGCAACATGTGGTTCAAAATAGGTTCACACTTACCTCGACATGCAGGATAAAAATATCCATGTTTTCTTACTTCTGAACTTGGGGATGCTCCCCACCAAAATTCAGCCATGCATATTGGTTTTAATTGATGCTTATAAGCATATTGCAATAATTTAGGGGCAGCACATTCTCCTGCACCAGCAGGGGGAATAATTCCTCCTGAATTATTAAATATGGCTAATAATGGCTTTGTCTCTGAATTGGCATTAAAAAAATGATACTGATCAAATAAGTATTGTTGCAATTCATTGGACATAACTTTCCGCCTTTCCTTTAAGTCGGTAAGTTGATTTAATTGTTGTTGATAGACTTGTGAAACCTCTTGAAATCTTTCATTAGCAGTCATTTTTGCAACATCATATTCATGTTGGTCTCGGTAACTTTGTTTAATTAAGTCTTCGATTAGCACTTGGTAATCAACCTCATTTAGGCGTTCTTTTTCTTGGGTTCTTATCCGTTTTCTTTCCTGCTTGTTGTATTTATGTTGAATCCTCAATGCAGATAAAGATTGTTGCATCTCCATTTGCATTTCATCCATTTGATTTTTGGATGCAATAAGCGTGGTATTCGTACTGATTTGCGCTATTTCTTTATTTAATGCATTGATTTTATTTTCCTCCTTTAAGAAGTAACCTTGGGGATCCAACATGTCAAAAATTGCTGGCACAAAATACGAATGCTGGTTAGAACCAGCTAATTTCCCGGAGGAAGCTGCTAAGTATCCCAAATTATGATCCTCATCTGAAACTACTAAAACCCCAAACATTTTGCCAATAACTAATCCTTTCTGATCCTTTTTTAATCCAAAATTATGCTCGAAATCCTGCTGATTTTCCAAATAATGCTGCAATTCCTTTACAGCGAGTAAGCTTAATGGATGAGGTTCGTAGCAAAACGGAAAGGTAAACTGTTCTGGGATTGTTATCTTAGATATATCATGCTTGAAGGCATGAAAGTGGGGCGGATTTTTGAATAAACTATTGTTTGTCATGAGCTTTGCAAAATTAACATTCCTAGTTGAAATGCCATTGCTAAAAATCAATATTTTATGACAAGAATATGCTATTCTATTAAACCTTTGGCAAAATTATTTGTTAACTTGTATAGCGTAAAATGGAATAAAATATGGATAATAAACGTGTATTAGGACATTCTGAACTTGCTGTTGTTCCTATTATTTTTGGAGGAAATGTATTGGGCTGGACCTTAGATGAAAATCAATCTTTTCAAATTTTAGATCAATTTATTGATTTAGGTTTTAATGCCATTGATACAGCAAATAATTACTCACATTGGGTACCTGGCCATATTGGTGGCGAATCTGAGACCATTATCGGAAAATGGCTCCAAAAGACGAATAAACGTGATCAAATTATTTTGGCTACGAAAGTTGGAGGCCGTTTTGATTATCAAAGTAAACCCAATGTTCGAGCATCTTATCTATTAGAACAAGTAGAGCATTCATTAAAGCGCCTGCAAACAGATTATATCGATCTCTATCAAACCCATTATGACGATGAAGAAACGCCCATAGATGAAACCCTAAAGGCTTATGAGCAACTGATTCAACAAGGGAAGGTAAGATACATTGGCGCTTCTAATATTGGAAAGGAGCGATTGCAAGAGAGTTTGACGATTGCCAACGCGCAGCAACTACCAAAATACAGCTCCCTTCAACCTGAATATAATCTCTTTGATCGAGCTCATTATGAAACGCAGTATCTAGCGATTGCACAAGAAAACCAATTGGGGGTTATTCCTTATTATGCTTTAGCAAGTGGTTTTTTAACAGGTAAATATAAATCTGAAGCGGATTTTAAACAGTATACACGTGGAAGTGGTATTGAAAAACGTTATTGGAATGATCGTGGTAGACGAATTATCATTGCCTTAGAAGAAGTCGCAGCAGGGTACCACACGTCAGCTTCTGCTATTGCTTTAGCTTGGTTATTAGCACAGCCTACTATTACGGCTCCCATTGCTAGTGCTACGAAAGAATCCCATTTGGCAGCATTTGTTGCCGCCTTGCAAGTCAGGTTAGGGGAGGATGCATTGGGTAAATTGAATGAAGCAAGTCAATACGATTACAATTAAAGAATATACATATGAAAATTAACATTGGAATTAAAGAGAATGATACAGCCGCAGTTGCTGCTATTCTAAATAAATTGTTAGCAGATGAGCACGTGTTGTATATGAAGATTAGAAATGCGCATTGGAATATAGAAGGGCCTGATTTTCACGCGCAGCATTTATTTTTTGAAAGTTTATATAATGAAATCGCAGAAGTAATAGATGAAATCGCTGAACGTACTCGTGCGATTGGTCATTATGCCGTAGGCAGCTTAAAGCAGTATTTGGAGTTAACGCAACTCACTGAAATGAAGTATACCAAAAATGATAGTCTTGGATATATTAAAGAGTTATTGGGAGATTATGAAAGCATTATTATAAGCCTCAGAGAACAAATTAAATTAGTTGAAGAACATAACGATGCAGGAACAGAAGACTTCTTAGTTGGAATCATAGAAAAACATGAGAAAACGGCTTGGATGTTAAGATCTCATCTAAAATAGTATGAAACTATGAAACTTAAAGCTCCTAAACGGAGCTTTTTTTGTTTTTTAATACTATTTCTAAAATTTATGGATTAGAATAGGTTTTTTGTCGCATTATATTCAAAACTTTAGTTAATTTCATCGTCAAATCAACACTCCTTATAAATTTTCTATGGAAGGATTAATTAAATACTTAGAAACGCTTCATCCTGTTACAGCAGCATTGTATGCTGGATTATTTACTTGGGCCGTTACCGCTTTAGGGGCTTCTTTTGTATTCTTATTTAAAGGTATAAATAAGAAATTACTCAATGGAATGTTAGGATTTACAGGTGGTGTAATGGTGGCCGCAAGCTTTTGGTCGCTATTAGCTCCAGCTATTGAAATGAGTGAGGGAGAAAGTTTTGAAAAAGTAATGCCTTCCGCTATCGGATTTAGTTTAGGTGCTTTATTTATTTTTGGGCTCGATAAACTAATGCCGCATTTACACCTTAACTTCTTAAAATCGGAGGGACCTAAATCTTCTTTACATCGCACTACTTTATTGACCATTGCTATTGCACTACATAATATTCCAGAAGGTTTAGCTGTAGGTGTATTATTTGGGGGTGCAGCTGCCGGTAATCCAGATGCAAGTATTGCTGGAGCAGTGTTGTTGGCATTAGGTATAGGACTTCAAAATTTTCCTGAAGGTGTAGCGGTATCTATGCCCTTAAGAAGAATGGGTTTATCCAAGTGGAAAAGCTTTCAATATGGTCAACTCTCCGCTGTAGTAGAACCTATTTTTGCAGTTTTAGGAGCTTTTGCCGTAGGGTTCTTTTTGCCAATTCTACCTTATGCTTTAGCGTTTGCTGCAGGAGCAATGATATTTGTTGTAATAGAAGAGGTAATTCCAGAAACCCAACAAGAGAAGCACAGTGATATACCTATTTTAGGGTTTATTCTTGGATTTGTGATCATGATGATTTTAGATGTTGCCCTAGGATAGAACGCCATTTGGTTATAAGAACAAGCATTCATACTACAAAAAAGAGCGGTTAGATTTAATCTAACCGCTCTTTTTTGTAGTAAGCTATTAATTTATTGTTTTATAGCATCCATTTTTGCTTGTGTCTCCGCTGATTTTGCTTCATCTTCTACAAAATCATAATAGTTTTTTAAGTTCTTGAAAGCATCTACATTTGTAGGATCCAATTCAGTTGCTTTAATTAAAAAAGGCAGTGCTTTACCAATTTTACCCTTCAATTCCGCAACTTTTTTATTATAATCAGGAGTAGAGATGGTTTTATCTTCGTTCAAAGTTAATAATTCATCACGACCAGTATTCATAATTACCACCGCTGAATTATTATTAGCTTCCTTATGATTAGGATCGATTGCTAATACTTTTTGATACGCTTCCAATGCTTTAACATTATCTCCAGAAGAACCATAAGCTAAACCTAGGTAATATAATAAATTTTTATTCTGAGGATCTTTTTCTACTTGGCTTTGAATATCCTTGATAACTTCAGCTTCTTTACCAGCGATTAAATTTAGCTCGATATTCAATACGGCAGCTTCATTATCATTTGGATAAGCAGCTACTGCTTCTTTAGCTGCAGCTAAAGCTGCTTCAGTATCGCCTTTTTCATTGTAAATTCTAGGAAGATTCAACATAATAGACTTATGTGAAGAATAATCCTTTAAAGGCACTAACTCTTTGTATTTAGCGATCGCATTATCATAATCTTTATTGTGATAGGCTGCTAAACCAGCATAAAAAGTTAAGGTAGTATCACCAGGAAGGTAAGTTAGAGCACCATTGAATTCATTATATGCCAATTTATAATTTTGGCTATCCCAAGCTTTAACAGCTTGATTAAATTTAAATTGACCTAATGTTTGACCAGCAATATCTAAGTTTTCAGCATGCTTTTTCTCAACATCTAGTTCTTTCGCTTTTTTCAATCCTGCTTCTGCTTTAGTAGCTGCGTCTGCACTTGAATCTAATTTAGCAAGGTTTGCATAAACTAAGGAATAATAAGTCCATGCTTCCGCATCTTCCTTTGTTTTCTCATGAACGACAGCTAAATCTATGGCTTCTTGTGCTGCAGTCAAACTTGGTTTAATTAAATCTAAAGCCCCAGTATTTTTTAGTCCTTCAAATTTAACAATGTTAGTTTTTGCTTTCTTAACATTACTCGATTGCGCATACAAAGCAGAGGAGCAAGTTGCAAATACTAATCCTACGAATAATATTGATTTCCCTAAATTCATATCGTTTTATTTGTTTATTTTAATTTGTAAGTTGATTTAATAGCAGATTTACACGGTCTAATTGTGCTTCATCTTCCGCTTTTTCGTAATATAAAGCTAATGATTTTAACGCGTTTATTTCATAAGGCTTTATTTCATTAGCCTTCAATAAGAAATTTTGAGCATAATATTGGAATTCTTGATTATCTGGTTCCTTTAAAAAATCATTTAAATACAACAATCCTAAAGCTAAATTTGCTTCGTAATTATTTGCATCCAACTCAAGAACTTTTTCATAATACTTCTTCGCGATAAGAGGTTGATTTGCATTCTCATGAGCATATCCAGCTAAATAGTTTAAATCTATATTTTCTGGTTCATATTTTATGGCTCCTTCAATAATAGGAACGATGGCATCATAAGATTTATTCTTAGCATATTTATCGATCAATAAAAACAATACCGACTTATTATCTTGAAACTTTGTTTTAGCTTCTTCTAATGTGGTTAAGGATAATTGACGTTCGTTCTTTTTGTCATAAATATTAGCCAATTCGATGTACTGATCAGCGGTTGCATTTCCTGCAGCTATAATTTCCTTGTAATATTTTATAGCATCATCATTCTTAGCAGCTTTGTTTGCCAATAAAGCTAAGTTGTTTAACACATCCGCATTGGAGCCATTTAATAGCGCGACCTGACTGAAATCTTCATAGGCTTCAGCAAACTTGTTTTCTTGTAAAAATCGATTTGCCCTAAAAATCAATGCGGCCGCCAAATTCTGCTTTACATAGTCAATTTCTCCTGAATTATTAGCCAAATCACTACGGTCAAATTTTTCCATAGTTTGTTGTGTCAGGAATATAGGATCTTTATCCGTTTTTACTGTTCTATTCGAGTCTGCATAAGCTAAGGAACTCAAGACTAAAACACGCAATACATTGACGCGTGTTTTAGAGGAATCCTTTTTCGTTTTATAAATATTTGAAATTTGCTTATAGGCATTATCCAAATGTTTTACCTCTTTGGTTTGAGTATATAAAGCAAAAGCATTGCTAGCCTCTTTATATGCTGATTGAGCAAAGGTTACTTGGCTCACCAAAAGCATCATAAATAGTGCAGCTACAAATCGAATATTATTCTTGTTCATCATGCGTTGAATTACTTGAGTTATCTTCTGTAAGATTTTCATTTTCTTCACCTTCAAATTCCTCTTCATCTTGTCTATCGACTTTTGTTATGGACGCAATCTCATCATTACCTTTCAATGTAATTAGGCGAACTCCTTGAGTGGCACGGCCCATTGTTCTTAAACTTTCTACACCGATACGTATTACAATACCTGATTTGTTAATAATCATTAAATCGTTTTCATCGGTCACGCCTTTTATAGCCACTAATTCTCCTGTTTTATCAGTTACATTAATGGTTTTTACGCCTTTACCACCACGATTGGTAATACGGTAATCTTCAATATCTGTACGTTTTCCGTATCCTTTTTCGGAAACTACCAAAACAGTCGTTTCTTGGTCATTAACACTAATCATGCCAACAACCTCATCTCGATCACTTCCAAGCGTAATTCCACGAACTCCAGTTGCTGTTCTTCCCATTGGTCTTACAGTAGACTCATTGAATCGAATAGCTCTTCCTGAACGCAATGCCATCACAATTTCTGAATTTCCTGTAGTTAATGTAGCTTCAATTAGCTCGTCTCCAGGATTGATATTGATCGCATTAATACCATTTGCACGTGGTCGTGAGTAAGCTTCTAAAGAAGTTTTCTTTATGGTACCTTTCTTCGTACACATGATAATAAAGTTATTATCTAAGTACTCTTTATCTTTTAAGTCGGTAACCTTAATGAAGGCTTTAATCTTCTCTTCCTTAGGGATATTGATGATGTTTTGTAAAGCTCTACCTTTGCTAGTTCTACTTCCTTCAGGAATTTCAAAAGCTCTTAGCCAATAACATTGCCCTTTTTCTGTAAAGAACAACAGGTAGTTATGCGCCATTGCCGTGATAATGTGTTCTGTAAAGTCTTCATCACGAGTAGTGGAGCCTATGGCACCTTTCCCGCCACGACCTTGACGACGATATTCCGTCAAAGGTGTACGTTTTACATAACTATTGTGCGAGATGGTAATCACCACTTCTTCATTATCTATGAAGTCTTCTGAATTCATTTCTTCGGTAGAATGTACGATTTCAGAACGACGTTCATCACCATACTTTTCTTTAACCTCTTGAAGTTCATCTTTTATAATTCTCATCCGAAGCTCTTCATCGGAAAGTACTTCTTTCAAATATTCAATGGTTTTCATCAATTCAGCATATTCCTCCTTGATCTTATCCCTTTCCAGTCCAGTCAATCTTCTAAGTGTCATGTCTAGGATGGCACGAGCTTGAATGTCTGAAAGGGCAAATCGTTCCATTAAACCAAGACGAGCTTCTTCTGGAGTATCAGAACTACGAATTAATTTTATGACTTCATCTAAATGATCTAGAGCAATAAGATATCCTTCTAGGATATGGGCTCTTTTTTCTGCTTCAGATAACTCAAACTTCGTTCTACGGATAACCACAACATGACGATGTTCCACAAATTCGTGAATCATATCTTTCAAATTCATCAACATTGGTCTTCCTTTTACCAAGGCAATGTTATTTACTGAAAATGAGGTTTGTAGAGAAGTGTGTTTAAATAAATTGTTTAATACTACGTTGGCATTAGCATCGCGCTTTATTTCATAAACAATTCGAATATCTTTGGTAGATTCATCACGTATTTCAGAAATACCTTCAATTCTTTTTTCTTGGATTAAATCAGCAGTACGTTTGATCATATCTGCTTTATTAACCTGGTATGGAATCTCCGTTACAATAATCACCTCACGACCTGATTTGGTCGTTTCGATTTCTGTTCTAGCGCGCATAACGACACGGCCTCGACCAGTCTCAAAGGCATCCTTTACTCCGGAATAACCATAGATTAATCCGCCTGTAGGGAAATCTGGAGCTTTTACATGCGTAATAAGTTCACTAATTTCAATGTCACGATTCTCTATATAAGCAATGGTGCCATCAATTACTTCGGTTAAATTGTGTGGAGCCATATTGGTGGCCATACCCACAGCAATACCAGAAGCACCATTCACTAATAAGTTTGGAATACGTGTTGGAAGTACAGTAGGCTCTTGTAGGGAATCATCAAAGTTTAACTGGAAATCAACGGTGTCTTTGTTGATGTCAGCAAGCATTTCTTCTGCTATTTTACGAAGTCTAGCCTCGGTATAACGCATCGCTGCTGGAGAGTCACCATCCACAGAACCGTAGTTACCTTGTCCATCAACTAGGGGATACCTCATCGCCCAATTTTGGGCCAAGCGAACCATCGCGTCATAAACGGATGAGTCACCGTGTGGGTGGTATTTACCTAATACATCTCCGACAATACGCGCTGATTTCTTGTAAGGTTTACCACTGGTAACACCTAAGTCTAACATCCCGTATAAAACACGTCTATGTACTGGTTTTAGACCATCACGAGCATCTGGAAGTGCTCTTGAAACAATCACTGACATCGAATAATCGATGTAAGCAGATTTCATTTGGTCCTCAATATTAATGGGGATAATCCTGTTTTCTGCAGGAACTAAATTGTTTTCGTTTTCTGTTTCTTCAGCCATTCTTTTTTGGTTTCAATCAAACAATAAAGTGTGCTCTATTTTATCGTATTAATAAAAGACACTTAGCAGGCGAAGATACATAATTTTTTGCGTAAAACTTAGTAAAAGCCTTTCTTAAAATTATTAATAATGACGCTTGCTTTGGAATAAATTTTATTAAAAGCCTTCCTTTGGATAAGGGAAGTTTACTGATAAAATCATATCTAAATTGTGTAAAATTTAAAATATTTTAATCAATTTAGGATTTTGTTTTAAAAATTTTTAAAAAATATTTTACCTTTGAGACTTCTTTGTATAAACTTCCTATTATAGGTTGATTATCAAATTTATGTTATACAAATTTAAACAGTCATAATGAAACATAATTTCGGTGCAGGTCCTTGTATTTTGCCTAAAGAGGTATTTGAGGAGGCTTCTAAAGCAGTAATTGATTTTAATGGTACTGGTTTATCCATATTGGAAATTTCGCATCGTTCAAAAGAATTCGAAGAGGTTGTAATCGAAACAGAGCGATTAGTACGTGAACTAATGAATGTCCCTCATGGATATTCCATTTTGTTTCTTCAAGGTGGGGCAAGTCAACAATTTGCCATGGTTCCTATGAATCTATTGCCTGAGGGTGCTAAAGCAGCTTATTTAGATACGGGTGTTTGGGCATCTAAGGCAGCTAAAGAAGCCAAGAAAATAGGTCAAGTTGAGGTGGTAGCTTCTTCTAGCGATAAAAACTACAACTATATCCCTAAGGATTTTGCAATCCCTGCGGATGCTGCATATTTTCATTATACCTCGAATAATACCATTTACGGTACAGAGATTTTTGAAAAACCGGCTACTTCAGTTCCTACTGTTGTGGATATGTCATCAGATATATTAAGCAGAAAAATTGATGTTTCAGAATTTGATTTAATTTACGCTGGCGCTCAAAAGAATATGGGGCCTGCAGGAGTAACTTTGGTGATTATTAAGGATGAATTATTCCATAAATCAGGGCGTACGATTCCAACTATTTTCGATTATGAAGCGCATGCTAAGGCTGGTTCTATGTACAATACGCCACCTGTATTCTCCATTTACGTGTCAATGTTAAACTTACGTTGGTTAAAAGCAAAAGGTGGTATTGATGTAATTGAACAAGAAAATATTGTTAAAGCTCGCACGTTATACGATGAAATTGAACGTAATCCATTCTTCAAAGGTACAGCTGAAGTAGAAGATCGTTCTCGAATGAATATTACATTTGTGATGAATTCAGCAGAAGAAGAGGCTGCTTTCTTATCCCTAGCTAAAGAGCGTAATTTAATAGGAATAAAAGGTCATCGTTCTGTAGGAGGATTTAGAGCTTCTGTATACAATGCATTAACGATAACTTCCATCAATGCGTTGGTGGATGCGATGAGAGAATTTGAAGAGTTGAATAAAAAATAATTAAAAATGAAAATTTTAGCTAACGATGGGATTGATCCTATCGGTAAAAAAATATTAGAGGATGCTGGATTTATAGTCGATACAGTTCATATTCCTCAAGATGAATTAATCAACCGCTTAAATGAGTATGATGCTGTTACAGTACGTAGCGCAACAAAATTAAGACAAGCATTAATTGATGCTTGTCCTAACATTAAAGTTATTGGTAGAGGTGGAGTAGGCATGGATAATATTGATGTAGATTATGCTAGATCAAAAGGTATTAACGTGGTTAACACACCTGCGGCATCTTCACATTCTGTTGCGGAATTGGTTTTTGCGCATTTGTTAAATGGGGTTCGTTTCCTATACGATTCCAACCGCAAAATGCCGGTAGAAGGAAATAGCAATTTTGGTGGTTTAAAAAAGGCATATGCTGCTGGTGTTGAGCTGCAAGGTAAAGTATTAGGGGTAGTTGGTTTCGGAAGAATTGGTCGTGAAACGGCAAAAATTGGTTTAGCTTTAGGCATGAAAGTGATCTATTCCGACTTATTCGAAGGCCCTATATCCTTAAAATTAAACTTTACTGCTGGCGTGGAAGTTGAAGTTCCAGTAGAGCAAGTAGAATTAGCTGAAATTTTTAAACAAGCTGATTTCATCTCTTTACACGTACCTTTCACGGATAAACCAGTGATTGGTAAAGAGGAATTTGACTTGCTAAAAGATGGTGTAGGTTTAGTAAATGCTTCTCGTGGAGGGGTCATTGATGAACTAGCGCTAGTCGAGGCATTGAATTCTGGAAAAGTTTCATTTGCAGGAATAGATGTGTTTGATAATGAGCCAACGCCTAGACAAGAAATCTTAACTCATCCAAAAATTTCATTAACTCCTCACATTGGTGCTGCAACGAATGAAGCCCAAGAGCGTATTGGTGAAGAACTAGCAAATTTATTAATCGAGGGTCTGAAGAAATAGGGCTACCGCATAAAATATATGCGGCACAAAAGCTTTTTTAGCATTTGTGCCGCTTTTTTTATTAATATCCTTATATTCACACCCGCTAAAAAATATAGTTAAAATATAGATATGAAAATTCTAAAATTCGGAGGAACCTCCGTAGGAAGTGCTGAGCGTATCAAAAGTTTACTAGATATCGTAAACCCAGCAGAGCGCCAAATCGTCGTGCTTTCGGCCGTGGCCGGAACCACCAATGCTTTAGTGGAAATTTCTAAAGCGATTATCAATGGTAAACAAGACGATGCCAAACAATTAATCGAAGACCATAAAAATAAATATGAGGCTTTGATCAAGGAACTCTTCAGCACAGAGAACGGATATAAGCGCGGTAAGGAATTGATTGATTATCATTTTAACTTAATTTCTTCATTATCCAATGATCTTTTTACGCATACTGAGGAAAAAGTAACATTAGCTCAGGGAGAATTAATATCTACCACGTTATGGCACTTATATTTAGAGGAAATAGGTATTTCTTCCGTTTTGTTGCCTGCTTTAGACTTCATGAAAATCGATGAAGATAATGAGCCTGTTGTTCCATTTATAAAAGAAAAATTAGAAACTATTCTAGCACAGCATCCAACTAATAAGCTTTTTATTACGCAAGGATTTATTTGTCGCAATTCTTTCGGTGAAATCGATAATTTAAGAAGAGGTGGTTCTGATTATACCGCTTCCCTTATCGGAGCAGCGATTCAAGCCGATGAGGTTCAAATTTGGACGGATATAGATGGCATGCACAATAATGACCCTAGAATTGTTAAAAACACATCTCCAATTGCCGAATTAAGCTTTAATGAAGCGGCGGAATTAGCTTATTTTGGCGCAAAAATTTTGCACCCTCAAAGTGTATTCCCTGCGCAAAAATATAATGTCCCGGTTCGTTTATTAAATACGATGGATCCTCAAGCTAAGGGAACTTTGATTTCGGAGCATGGTGGTAAAAAAGGATCAATTCGCGCTATTGCCGCAAAGGATGATATTACCGCGATACAAATCCATTCTTCTAGAATGTTATTAGCCTATGGCTTTTTGCGTAAAATATTTGAAATATTTGAACGCTATAAAACGCCGATAGATATGATTACGACTTCCGAGGTAGCAGTTTCTTTAACCATAGATGATACCACTAATTTACAAGATATCATCCGTGAAGTGGAAGATTTTGGTACAGTAGATGTAGATCGCAATCATACGATTATTTGTGTGGTAGGAGATTTTGGCGTGAATACCCATGGTTACGCTGCCCGCGTATTGGACGCTGTAAAGCATTTGCCTATTCGCATGATTTCCTATGGAGGATCAGATAATAATGTCTCGTTGTTAATTGAAGCTGAGCATAAAATAGAAGCGTTAAGATCTTTACACAATAGATTATTTTAATAAGTACGTATGAATATTCACCAATTGGATATCAATAAACTTCAGGAATTAGAAACGCCATTGTATTATTACGATATGCAATTGTTGGCTAATACCCTGGATTCAGCAAAAAAAGCAGCAGATAAACGCGGTTTTCATATACATTATGCCCTCAAAGCTAATTTTAATGATCGTGTCCTACAGCTTATCCAATCGAAAGGCTTTGGTGCTGATTGTGTAAGTGGAAATGAGGTGCAGAAGTCCATAGACTCAGGTTTTCCAGCTTCTAAAATCACATTTGCAGGTGTAGGTAAATCCGATAAGGAAATCATTTTAGCACTTAAGCAAGAGATATTTGCATTTAATGTAGAGTCAATTCAAGAATTGTTGGTGATCAATGAATTAGCTGAGCAAGAAGGAGTGAAGGCTCATGTTTCTCTGCGGATTAACCCAAATGTAGATGCGCATACCCATCATTACATCACCACAGGTTTGGATGAAAACAAATTTGGAGTTCCCAATTCGGAATTAGAAAAAGCAGCAGCGGTATTAAGGGCTTGTGATCATGTTCAATTGCTAGGTTTGCATTTTCATGTAGGTTCACAAATTACCGATATGAATGTGTTTAAGAGCTTATGTGTCAAAGTCAATGAGTGGAAAAATTGGTTTGAAGAACGCGGAACAACAATCCATGTGCTTAATGTAGGTGGTGGATTAGGTGTGGACTACCATCATCCTGATGAACATCCAATTCCTGATTTTGAGGCATATTTCGAAGTCTTTGATAAATTTTTAGAACGAAATGCCCACCAGGAGGTGCATTTTGAATTAGGTAGAGCTTTAGTTGCGCAATCAGGTACTTTAGTCTCTAAAGTTTTATACACCAAAAATGGGGTGAAAAAAAACTTTTTAATCCTCGATGCAGGCATGACGGAATTGATGCGTCCTGCGCTCTACCAAGCCTTTCATAAAATTGAAAAATTAGGTGATAGTGGAGAAAATGAACAAATCAATTATGACGTTGTTGGTCCAATTTGTGAAAGCTCCGATTGTTTTGGTAAAGAGGTATTACTTCCTACAGCAGAACGTGGAGATTACATTGCCATTCGCACAGCAGGAGCCTATGGAGAAGTAATGGCATCACGGTATAATTTAAGAGAAGAAATTAGATACCTGTATTCCGACCAAATCGGTTAAGGGGGTTAAATAGATTGAACAAGGATTTCATCGCCTTGTAATAATCTAATAGAAAATTAACGGAGATGTCGGCAAGAGCTGCTAATTAATTTACAGATCACCTGCATTTTCACTATTTCTTTAAAGGCTAGCATAGCAAAATATAAGAAGAAGGCTTATGAAGATATACTTCATAAGCCTTCTTTTTTGCTTTATTAACTCAATTTTAGTTAGGCCGTTTCTCCTGCTTTATTCAAGAAAACAAACTTCCCATCAAAAGAATCTAATTGGATGATTGAATCTTTAGATACTTTTCCTGATAAAATTTCTTTGGAAAGTTCATTCAATATTCTCTTCTGAATAACACGTTTCAATGGTCTAGCGCCATATATTGGGTCGTAACCCAATTGTGCTAACCAGTCTAATGCATCCTCTGTGGCTGAAATGAAAATGTTTTGCTCTGCCAATTGTTTTTGTACATTCGAAAATTGCATTTTAACAATGTCGCCAATTTCATTTCGACTCAAAGGTGTAAACATTATAATTTCATCTATACGGTTTAAAAACTCTGGACGAATGGATTTTTGCAATAACTCAAATACCTCATCTTTCGTTTTTGCGATTACCTCATCACGGTTTATATCAGTCAATTTTGAAAAATTTTCTTGAATGATCGGTGAACCGGTATTGGAGGTCATAATGATGATGCTGTTTTTAAAATTAACCACTCGACCTTTATTGTCGGTTAAATGCCCATCATCCAACACCTGTAATAGAATGTTGAACACATCAGGATGTGCTTTTTCGATTTCGTCTAGTAATACGACAGAATAAGGCCTCCGTCTTACAGCTTCCGTTAATTGCCCACCTTCATCGTAACCTACGTATCCTGGAGGCGCTCCAATTAAACGAGATACCGAATGACGCTCTTGATACTCCGACATATCGATTCTCACCAAGGATTGCTCATCATCAAATAGGAATTCAGCTAATGCCTTCGCTAGTTCTGTTTTTCCAACACCTGTAGTTCCTAAGAAGATGAAAGATCCTATCGGTCTTTTTGCATCACTCAAACCTGCTCTTGAACGTCTTATTGCATCGGATATCGCTTCAATAGCTTCTTCTTGGCCTGCCACTCGTTTATGCAACTCTTCCTCTAAATTCAATAGTTTTTCACGCTCGGACTGCACCATTTTACTGACAGGTATTCCTGTCCATCGAGATACAACATCCGCAATATCTTCAGATGTAACCTCTTCCTTTAGCATTCTGCTACTTTGTTGTTTTTCGGCAAGCGCTGCTTTCAATTTCTCTACTTGATCCTGCGCATCTTTTATTTTACCGTAACGTAGTTCAGCCACCTTGCCATAGTCTCCAGCTCGTTCGGCCTGATCGGCTTCTAATTTATAATCTTCGATATGCTGAATTTCCTGGTTCACCTGATCTACTAAACTTTTTTCCGATTGCCAAGCCGCTTTTAAAGAATCTCGTTCGGTAGATAGATTGGCAATAGTTTCTGTAAGTTCACTTACTTTTTTAGTGTCATTTTCTCGTTTTATAGCTTCCCGTTCAATTTCTAATTGCATGATTCGACGATTCAGCTCATCCACCGATTCAGGCACTGAGTCCATTTCTAATCGTAATTTGGAAGCCGCTTCATCAATTAAGTCAATGGCCTTGTCAGGTAAAAAACGATCGGTGATGTACCGTTGGGATAACTCCACCGCGGCAATGATTGATTCATCCAGAATTCTCACTTTATGATGTGTTTCATAACGCTCTTTCAATCCACGTAATATAGAAATGGCATCTTGTGTATCGGGTTCTTCCACCATTACTTTTTGAAAACGACGTTCTAAGGCTTTATCCTTTTCAAAATATTTTTGATATTCATTGAGGGTGGTCGCACCAATGGCGCGAAGCTCTCCACGAGCTAAGGCTGGTTTTAAAATATTGGCTGCATCCATGGCGCCTTCTCCACCTCCAGCACCTACTAAAGTGTGTATTTCGTCGATAAATAGAATGATTTCACCATCACTATCAGACACTTCCTTTACGACTGCTTTTAAGCGCTCTTCAAACTCACCCTTATATTTTGCCCCTGCAATTAGAGAGCCCATATCCAAAGAAAATACGGTTTTATTTTTTAAGTTCTCCGGAGCATCTCCTTTGATAATGCGATGGGCTATGCCTTCTGCAATTGCGGTTTTACCAACTCCCGGTTCTCCGACTAAAATAGGATTGTTTTTCGTTCTCCTCGATAAAATTTGCATTACACGCCGAATTTCTTCGTCTCTGCCAATCACCGGGTCTAGTTTCCCTGATTCTGCAAATTCATTTAAATTTCTAGCATATTTACCTAAAGCATTATAGGTAGCTTCAGC
Source organism: Sphingobacterium sp. HJSM2_6 (assembly GCF_049316305.1). Classification (NCBI taxonomy): domain Bacteria; kingdom Pseudomonadati; phylum Bacteroidota; class Sphingobacteriia; order Sphingobacteriales; family Sphingobacteriaceae; genus Sphingobacterium; species Sphingobacterium sp. HJSM2_6. Next base: position 74,917 of record NZ_JBMOXB010000014.1, on the reverse strand, counting down.
ATTTTGATCAGTAACTCGGTTATTACCACGTAATTCTTTTATCGCAAGTTTTAAATCTTTTTCATTTGCTCCTTGATCTTTTAATAAATTGGAGGTTTTATCATTTGCGCTGAGAAGTGCTAATAAGATATGTTCAATGGAAATAAATTCATCATTGAACTCCTTTAAATAGCTTTGGGCTTTCTGTAGTATTGCGGCTGTATGATTTGCCAAATAAACATTGCTTCCACTTACCTTAGGTAGAGCTGCGATCTGATGATCTAATTCTGTGCTAACATAATTGATGTTAACGTTGAGTTTCTTCAACAAATGACTAATTATGTTTTCATCTACCGATAGTAATCCTTTCAATAGGTGTGCTGGTTCTATAGCTTGTTGTTGGTTGCCTAAGGCTATCTCTGAAGCTTTTTGTAAAGCTTCCTGTGCTTTTATCGTATAATTATTAAAATTCATATGGTTTAAATTTGTATTATTCGAATAACAAAAGGAATGCCTGCTCGTTTTTTGGACGCTTTAACTGTTATTGTGTCAGTTGTTTATGAGTTTTGATGACAAATTTACATACGAATATGCGCTTGTCAAAATTATTCTATTGAGCTTCAACTAGTTTTCTTTTTTTTAACCAGCTAAATTGCAAATCTGCTTGCATTTTAGCCGATAGATTTTCATATTTGCAAACCCAAAAGCCTCCTTAGCTCAGCTGGTAGAGCAACTGACTTGTAATCAGTAGGTCATTGGTTCGATTCCGATAGGAGGCTCTACCTGAAGTTTTTGTTCTACATTAGCCCTAAAATAACTTTTCTTGATCACAGGTAAACAATTTTCTTAAGGTGATTACTTGCTATATTTCCTATCAGGATATGCTAAACATGGATTTTGTAAAACCCATTTAAGACCTGCTTTTCATCGCTCAACTATCAGTTTTGATCCAAAACTACAGCTTAGGGAATAGGGTTATGTTTTTGATTATTGGGTAAAATTTCTTGCTAAAAATCAGGCTAATAACTAATCCTTTCTCCTTTTGATAATTCGTTTCAATTATTCTACAATTTATTCATACTTCGATGGATCTTTAACGCATTTCATTCGAGTTTTTTGCATGGATATCCAAGCAATATCCGAGTAAGATCCGAAGGAGATCCGTATAAAAGCAATTGGAAAAAACGATTTTTCAGAAAATTATGCAGTATTTACTAAAATGCGGTAAATCAATATGCTACTAAAATTAGATGGGCAATTGGGTTCTAATTCTTGATGTAAAAAATAGGATACTTAGCATCGATTTGTACGAAGAAATATCAGGAATTTTTAATTCAGGCTTTTCATATAAAATGTATCCTTATCCAACAATAAGCATAATGGCCGATAATAATACCAAGGCCAAAATGACAATTCTGAATTCTTTTTCTGGAATGATTTTAACTAATTTTATGCCTATATAGCCGCCTAAAAGAATAAATGGAATGGCAATGATGTTGAGAATTATTCCTTCCCAGGATAAGTTTTTCCAAACAAATGCCTGTAAGGGAATTTTTGAAAAATTTAAAATCATAATAAACCAGGCTCCAGTTGCGACAAGGGTAACTTTGTTTAACTTTTTAGTGAGTAGAAATATGGTTAGCGCAGGTCCAGCGGCATTGCCTATCATCGTGGAAAATCCGACAAGTAATCCAAATACCGGAGAATACCATTTTTTCTTGGTATAATCATTTCCAGTTAATTCATTTTTTGATTTTTGTTGACCCCAAATCATTAATAATACGGAACTCAATATGCATACCCCCATGATAATTTTAAAGGTTTGATCATTAATCCAATCGCCTATAAATAGGCCGATTAATAAACCTAGAATTGCATAAGGCATCATTCCTTTAACTTCAGACCATAAGAATTCTTTGCGGTAGTAAATGATGGCTAAAAGGTCTGCTAAGCACAATAGAATTAAAACTATGCCTGTTGACTCTTTCGCTCCGAATAGAAATGCAAAAAATGGGATGGTAAAGGTTCCAATATTTTGTATTCCAGTTTTGGATACCCCAATAAGCATGGCACAGAAGAAATATAAGGCCCAAGCGTATGGTGTTTGAAGTAATTCAAAACTATTAGTCAGCATGTATATTGATTAGTAAATCTGCTAATTTTTTACTGTTCATTTCTTTATAATTGTCAATATAGTGGATGCATGGCGGCAACTCTTGTTTCGTATGGGTACTTAACACTCCAATAACATTCATACCTGCATTTATTCCTGCTGTAACTCCAGAAAATGAGTCTTCAAATACAAAACAGTTACTGGGTTGAATTTGAAGATTTTCTGCGGATTTTAAATAAACTTCCGGATGTGGCTTATGAAGCTCCACATTTTCACTACTCAAGGTGCTGGAAAAGAAATCAAAAATTTCCAATTTATTTAATATTAAATCCATGTTAGCGCGTGGAGCAGAGGTGGCTACAGCCAACTTTATTTGATGTTCTTTTAAGTCGGCTAAGAATTCGGGTAGGTAAGGGATTGGCTTTGCTTCAGCAGCATAAATTTCGCGAAATAATCCTTCTTTTTCTCTTTCTAATGCTAATAATTCTTCTCCCTGTATGGGTCTTTTGAAAAAATAAGTAAAAATATGGCTGTTATGCTTGCCGTACATGTGCTGTTCAAATTCAGCTTCTGAGTGCGCAATTTGTCGTTGATCTAAAAATACTTCGAAGGCCTTGGCATGATATGGATTGGTATGGGCAATAACTCCATCCATATCAAAGATTGTTGCTATTTCTTTCATTATGACAAAGATACTATTATTGCATAGCTTATGAAAACCTAGTTCAGGTATATAACGAACATGCAAGCAAAATTTTCTGATGGTATTGAAGTTTTTGTTAGCTAGTTTAAATTACGATAATAGGTATATCTAAAATCGGATTGGTCCAAAGTTGATAGGGTACAGGAATTTGCCATAATAAATGGGATGAAAATTCGTAATTTCTAAAATATTTAGTGTTTTTGATTATCGCATATAACAATCAGGAAAAGGGATATAAAAAGAATGGTGCGGAATCTCCTTTTTTTTAAAACGTCTTTTCATAATTTAGGTATAATTGGTTAGTTAGAATCCTCTATCGCTCGGTAGGGGATTTTTGTTATATTTAACAAATTAACCAATTTATTAACCAAAATAAATATTATGATAATAAGTCAATCTGCGATTTTGAAATTATCAGAAATGATTTGTGGTAATGAATCATTTAAACATTTTCCTTATCGATCTTCATCTCAATTAACCAAGTTTTTTATTGACAATGATCTTGAGTTTATACATGATGGATCAACACGTCATATGTGGGTTCAAACTGTTTTAAATACTCTAAATGATAAAAGTTCTGATGACGATAATATACCAAACAAAGATTTAATTAAAGTTCTTATTTCCCTTGTAAATCCTGACTATTTCCTATTTGATGATAATTTAGACCACGTTAAAGCAGTAGATGATGTTAATAAAGCTTTAAAATCATCAAAATTAGTTCTTAAAGAAAAATCTGATGGGCAATTTTTCATTGTATCTACAACAGGTCAATTTATATCAACAGTCATAAGTGAAGTTGAAGCAATTAAACAAATCACATTTTCTCCTGCGGTTTTTAAAATCCCTAATAAAACGGTAAATTCTAAATTAATATCTGTTATGATGCCATTTAACCCAGCGTTTAAAGGAACTTATGATGCTATAAAACGAGTTGCAGATCATTTACAATTGGATTGTTTGAGAGCAGATGATATTTGGGAAAATTCCACTATAATTCAGGATATTTTCGATTTAATTTTTTGTTCGAAGATTGTAATTGTTGATTTTAGTGATAGAAATCCCAATGTTATGTATGAAACTGGTATCGCACATACGTTAGGAAAAATAGTTATTCCTATTGCGCAAAATTTAGGCGATATTCCATCTGATTTGGTTCATCATCGAGCTTTAAAGTATTTGCCTAATCCAGACGGTTATAGAGAATTATCGAACAATCTTTTTAAGAGGATAAAATCAATAATTGATGATGACCAGAGAGTTAGTCATAAAAAGTAAATAAAACTATTAAATAAATAAAACCCCTTCCTTAATTGATTGGGGCTTTATATATAATATTCAAATAATCAATTAATATGAAATTAGATATTGAATTATGTAGAATTATCCTTCAGAAAATTGAAAATGAATCTGATATAAATGGACTTCAAATATTTCCACACATAAATGGTTATAATGATGATTTTGTTTTTTACCAAATAAAAAAAATGAAAGAAGCTGGGTATATTGATTATGATATATATGGTAAAAGTAATAAATATGAATATTTTACGACTGAAATTACATACTATGGGCATGAGTTTTTAAGACAAATGTTAGATGATACTATTTGGACCAAAACTAAAGACTTAGCTAAGTCAAGTGGAATGTCATTAACTTTTGAAACTGTAAAAGCAATAATTCCTATAGCAATCCAATATTTATTAAAATCCATTAAAGGGGAATAAAAAAATTAACAACATTAATTTTAGCTCATACTCAAAAAGTATGGGCTTTCTTTTTGCTATGATTTTTAGTATTTGTTTGTTTTGCTAAAATAATTTAGTTAGTTTTGATAATATTACGTATGATTGATTTTAGCTAAATTGTAATGAATGAATTGTTTGATATTAAAGGTTATACTAAATATAAAGTAAATACTAAGGGCGAAGTGTTCAGAGTTAAGGTTAACCATTTTGCTAAATTAAAATCATATAAAGTTGCTGGATATTTTGCTGTCTCTTTATCAGAAGGCGGTAAGAGAGAAATTAAACATTTACATAGAATATTAGCAGAAACATTTATTCATAATCCATTAAATAAACGTTGTGTCAATCATATTGATGGAAACAGATTGAATAATAATTTAATCAACCTTGAATGGGTTACACATAAAGAGAATACTAAGCACGCATGGAAGTGCGGATTATTTAAAAAAATAGAATTTGGCTCTGGGAGATCTAAACTTAATAGCGAGCAAATACAATACATTAGAAGCAATAGAAATAAATTCACTCAAAAGGAATTAGCTTCTGTTTTAAATATCAATAAGCTTATAGTGCATAATGTTATTAATAACAAATCTTATTGTGAGCTACCTAAGACAAATAACCCGATTGTGTTTCGTGATAGGTCTAAAATATTGTTTGATGAAAAAACAGGGGTGTTCTATTATTCAATAAATGAATATGCAGAATTGAATGGAATGAGTCAAGCAACAGCAAGAAATAGGATACTACATAACAAAAAGGGTAGACTTGATTTAATATACGTTTAAAATAAACTTTAGCAATGTTATTAACAGATAAGCAACAACGATTTATAGAAGAATACATGGTGGACTTAAATGCCACACAAGCTGCTATTCGTGCTGGCTATAGTCCTGATACTGCACAACAGATGGGAAGCGAAAACCTGTCAAAACCTGTTATCCAGGAAGCCATCCAAACCCTTAAACAAGATCTTTCTGAACAAATGGGAGTGACTGCTCAACGGGTAATTGAAGAGTATGCTAAGATAGCTTTTAGTGACGTTAGGAAGCTTTTCACTCCAGACAATAATCTGTATGATGTTAGGCAATTGGATGATCACACAGCGGCAGCCGTTTCGTCTGTATAAATAGATGTGATTAGAGTTCAGAGAGTCCCAATTGGGGAATCAAAAAAGGTGAAAATGTACGATAAGCTTCGGGCTTTAGAAGCTTTAGGAAAACATATGGGGTTGTTCGAAAAAGATAATAAGCAAAAGCAAAGTGAAGTACAATATATAATATACCTCGGCTTAGGGGTGAATATGGATGATAATTAATTTCTTAGCAAAATAAGGGAATGATTTTTAGAAGCTTAAATTTGAACCATGCCTACTCCTGTAAGGCTCAACAGAAAAAAGCCTTAATAAAATGTTGTCTTTATTTGCCTAAAAAACCTTTCGTAAGAGCATGTAAAAGCCTAATTTATTAGTTAGGCTTTGTTGGAGGAACTAAATATTTTTTAATAAATTTAAGCTTTTCATTTTGTTTAGAAATGTTTATATCGGTAGGATATACTAATTTACCTGATTTTATTTCCATTACTCCAACAATGTAAAATTCTGAATTGCTGTAAACTTCTTTGTATTTAACTAGAATTTCCTCAATTGAATTTCTATAAAAAAAATGGCGAATTGAGCCATCTGTAAACACAGCGAAAAATTTTTTATGTTGCATAGTATTTTATCTATTTACCGCAAAGATAAGCATAATAAAACGTGTTATTTGGAAGGGGTATCAGTTCTGTGCTTTTCTTAAGTTTTTACCAATTTATAATTAAACATAAGCAGCAATTCGTTTTAAAAATTACGTCATGTTTCAAAAGATAATGTGACTTGGTTTTTATCTATAAAAATTCATTATCAAATTCACGAAGAGCCAATTGAACTCCCAAATTACAAAGTATAAGGATTTGGTATACTGCATCTTGTATTTTGTTGTTTCTGTTAATAACCCGCCAACGGATTGTAATACTTCTTGTATAGGTATTGCTGATGAAGCACCTAAAAAGAACAAGTACGCTAATTTTAACCTTGTGTATGTAGCAAACTAGATTAAAACAGCGTTATAAATCAAAAAACACATCTATTATGAAGATCAATTTAAATTATTTCTTATTACTATTAATTAGCGTATTTACTGCATGTAGCAAATCAGACAATGTAGGACCCGATGACAATGGGGGAGGTTCATCTAGTAATTCGTATTGGCCATTAAAAGTTGGAAACCAATGGGATTTAATAAATCCTGAAGATGAGACCGATGATATGAATTATCACATTCATAAATCATTAGCATATGAAGGGAAGACTTATTTTCAATTTAAACCAATTGGAATGGAGGATGAGGACCTCACCTATGGGATAAGAGAAGATAACGGTATATTTTATGAATTGCATGGAGTAATTGCTCACAATGGAATGACTATTTCTGCAGGAACTATAATTTCTATGAACAGCAATTTAAATGCTGGGCAAGAATGGAAAGATGAAGTCGTATTAAATATTACAGGAAGTGCAGTTGGAACTGTAAAACATATAAACGAAGGTAAAATATTAGAAAAATCAGTTAATGCTACTATTAATGGTAAAAGCTATAAAAATGTAATCAAGCTAGAAACTAAAAAAACAGTAATTAATAGCATTACAGGTATTACAACCATCATTGCCTATGAAACTTGGTTATCAAAAGGGGTAGGTTTAATATTTGAGAAAACAACCTATGATGATATAAATGAAGTTAGTTATGGTTTAGTGGATTATATCCTTAAATAATTTGCAGAGAATTAAAATTTTAACTAGTTGCCGAATTCCCTAAATAAATTTAGCTACATAGGATCAAAGCCCCTTCAAAAACGAGAAGGGGCTTTGATTTTTCTAATAATGTTGTGTCTAATTGCTAAGTGCTAATTTTAGTTATGGTATTCAGCAAAAAATTAGCAAAGTAAATTATAACTGATTCAATTTCATTGTGTATTTAGAATGGTATTTGTATCCATAAATACCTATTGGAAAAATGAAATGGTTAATAGGATGCATTAGCTAAAGGATTGCTTGTCTTTAATTAGTTTTATTAATAATGTTAAAAATGAAGATCCAATAATTAAAAGTATCACCATAATTCTTTCCCATATTCTTACTTAATTCAATTGATCGCAGTTCTTTTTTATTTAGTTAAGCATAAAATAAATTCCTAAAACAGGATTAATCAATAATTTGATATGCGGCATCGATAAAATTATAAAATGCAGAACGAGGGTCTTCATGGGCTAACTGATCCAGTTGGTTTCCTAAACGCACAATGATTAAATCATCCGCTGGAATCACAATGACAAATTGACCTAAATGACCATCCATATAAAAATAAGGCTTGTTTTTATAATGACCCAACCACCAGCCATATCCATATTGTGTAGATTCTTCGAATACTGGAGTCAATGATTCCTGCACATAGGAAGAGTCCAAGAGTTGTTGATTATTCCATTTGCCATGCTGAAGGTAAAGTTTTCCAAAACGCGCAAAATCTTTAGCGTTGCTCGCAATACAACAATAGGCTTTTTCAATCCCCTGTTTTTTACTATCTACTTGCCATAAAGCATCGTGTTCTGCCTGCATGGGCTTCCAAAAATAGTCGCTTAAAAGTTGAGATAAACTCTTTTTTGTAGCACGTTGGATAGCAATTCCTAATAATTGCGTATCTCCACTTTGGTATTTAAACAAGGTTCCTGGCTTTGCTTCAATAGGCATAGCTTCCAAGGCGCCAACGATATTTTTGTCAAAATATAACCGAGTGGTTATGGAAAAAGGATCGTAATAGGCTTCTTTCCATTTCATTCCTGAACTCATACTTACTAAGTTCTTAAAGGTAATAGAATCTGCATAAGGCCCCGTAATTTCTGGAACAAAGTCTTTTACTTTTTGGTTGATGCTTGTTATGTAACCATCCGCTATCGCCTTTCCTAAAATAGCTGATACGATGCTTTTGGCCATTGAAAACGAATTGGATCTCGTAGAGTCTGTATATCCTTGGTAGTATTCTTCTACAATTAAGCTATCTCGATGGATAATGAGGTAAGCTACAGAACTTAATTTTTCGTGTATGGATTTAAGCGTATCATTAATCTCTTTTTGATTATATCGTGTAGATTTGGGCCAAGGCACTGCCGATTGATGTGCAATGGTATGGTTGTCAAAATGTTTGTAGTCGGAAAGATAGGCTGTTTGATGACCGTGTAGGTAGGTTACGTAAATACCTTTCAAAATATAGTCTACCCGAAAAATATAAAGAGCGATTATTATTAAGGCTAATACAGAAATAAGGCTGATACTTAAATATTTGAAAAATTTTCCTATCCTTTTCATAAATTTTAGAATTTCTAATTAAAATTAGAAATTTATCTGATATTATTTTGTTTTAGACAATTTTGCCTCATTCCAAAAAACATCCATTTCTGCAAGAGACATTTCCTGCAATGATTTTCCTAATTCTTTTGCTTTAGCTTCTAAGTAAGTAAATCGGTAAATAAACTTTTTATTCGTTTTTTCCAATGCGTTTTCAGGATTGATTCCAATATGCCTTGCATAATTAATTAAAGAAAATAACAGGTCTCCAAATTCTTCTTCTGCTTTATCACTAATGATATCGTCAGCTTGAATATCAAATTCTTGTTTAAATTCGGCCAATTCTTCTTCCACTTTTTCCCAAACTTGTTTTTTATCTTCCCAATCAAAACCTACTCCGCGAACTTTATCCTGAATTCTAAAAGCTTTCACTAAGGCTGGTAAGCTCTTAGGTACTCCGGCTAGTACGGATTGGTTTCCTTCTTGAAGTTTAATAGTTTCCCAGTTTTGCTTCACTTCATCTTCATTTTTTACTTCCGTATCGCTATAAATATGTGGATGTCTATGAATGAGTTTGTCACAGATGGAATTCAATACATCAACTATATCAAATTCGTTTTGCTCCTCTGCAATTTTAGCATAAAAGACCAAATGCATCAGTAGGTCACCGAGTTCCTTTTTGATTTCTTGCATATCTTTTTCTAATATGGCATCGGCCAATTCGTACATCTCTTCGATACTGAGGTGTCTTAAAGATTCCATCGTTTGTTTTTTGTCCCATGGACATTCTAAACGTAAGGTATTGAGTACGGTTAATAAACGTTCAAAAGCCTTTGAAGGGCTTGATTCAGGTGCTGGAGCTATAAATGCCATAATACTTTAAATGTATAGATTGCTATTGAAAAACAAACAATAGGCAAAGTTACTTGTTTTAAAAAGAAAAAACTCGTTGATATGAAGACATCACATAAATACGCTACCACGAGTCAGGCGATTGCCGATTTACAAAGCAAAGGGTATAGCATCGATTTCAACATCGAATTTGATGGTTTAGCATCCGAAGCTGAACAATATATTATTGATTATTTATATCGATATGAAGGCCTCACTGATCCTGCTGATGAGTCATCCGTATATGGAATTAGAAATATACATACGGGTGATAAAGGTGTATTTGTTGCTGGTAATTTATCCTTTTTGGAAGGAAGAAAACGGGATATTATTCTTGAATTAGAACTTCGACATACTCAAAATAACCATAGCTAATCTGCTTAAACTAGATCAGTTTAGCGAAACATGGTCCTCTACAATCCTGTATTTGTCGGATAAATTATAACTATAAGCTGGTTAATCTTAGTACATTTGTATAGTTAAAATTTATAGGATGACCTTAGTTCAATTGGAATACATTATTGCTGTAGATACATATAAAAGCTTTGTTGCTGCCGCAGAGAAGTGTTTTGTCACGCAACCAACCTTAAGTATGCAGATTCAAAAATTAGAAGATTCTTTAGGTGTGAAGATTTTTGATCGCAGCCGTCAACCGGTAATTCCGACTGAAATAGGGGAGAAAATTATTCTTCAAGCTAGAGTCATTTTGATGGAAAGTAAACGGATTGCAGAGTTGTTGCAAAACGAAAAAGGGGAGTTAACCGGGGAATTAAGAATTGGAGTGATACCGACCGTAGCACCTTATTTATTACCATTGGTGATTTCTAATTTCCTAAAGAAGTATGATAAATTGAAATTACAGATCTGGGAATATACCACCGAACAAATTATAACTGAATTGAAACTTGGTACATTGGATTGTGGAATTATTTCGACGCCGCTTCATGATGCTGTTATCAAAGAGTATCCCTTATTTTATGAAACGTTTGTAGCTTATGTGTCTGACCAAAGTAAATTAGCTCAAAAGAAACTGTTAAATACAGATGAAATTGCTGAGGAAAAGTTATGGTTGTTAAATGAAGGTCATTGTATGCGAGGTCAGGTTTTGAACATCTGTAATTTTAAACATAACCAAGCCAAGGAAGGGACATTTGATTATAATACAGGGAGTGTAGAAACCTTGAAACGCATGGTGGATTTAAATGGAGGTATAACCATATTACCAGAGCTTAGTATTGCGACCTATGATGAAGATCAGCTGCAACATGTTCGCTATTTTAAGAGTCCAGAGCCCGTACGTGAGATTAGCTTAGTCACACCTCATAATTATGTGAAAAAGCAGGCGATTCAAATATTAAAGCAGGAGATTCTTCAAATCGTACCAGAACGATTTAAAAGCAAGAAAAAGAAAGAGGTGGTTGGATTTTCTTTATAAAAAGGTATCTCTTACTTCCAAAAGTTAATCTCTTAAAGAAAGTAATTTAGCGACGTATTTGCCTATAATATCAAATTCCAAGTTGATAGTAGATCCTATTTCTATCCATTTTAGATTCGTATGTGCTAGGGTGTAGGGGATAATGGCTACTGAAAATTGATTGGTCAATGAATTAATAACCGTTAAGCTAATTCCATTTACAGTAATAGAACCTTTTTCTACAGTTATATGATCCATGTTAGTTTCATATTCAAAGGTATAAATGGTACTGCCATTTTGGTTTTCTTTTGCGATACAGATTGCCGTTTGGTCTACATGCCCTTGAACGATATGTCCATCTAAGCGATCTCCTACACTCGTACAGCGTTCTAAATTGACTTCGTCGTTGATTTGCAAGTTGCCTAAGTTTGACTTCAATAAAGTTTCCTTGATGGCAGTTACTTGATGTATGTTTTCTTCCACCTGTACTACAGTCAAACAAACCCCATTATGAGCGACACTTTGATCAATCTTAAGTTGATTACTGATATTCGAAGAGATATAGAAGTGTATGTTTTCTTGATCTTTTTCAATTTTTTGAACGGTACCTAAGGTTTCAATTATTCCAGTAAACATAATGTAAATGATATAAGGACAAAGATACAATATTCTTTATAGGAAGTAAAAACTAGGAAGACTGAAAAAAAATTAAAAAATATTTGCATATGTGTAAATTGTACACTATCTTTGTGTCATCATAATTTAGGTTTATAATTGGTTATAAAGGTTTTCATTCTCCCCGTTTGAAAACCTTTTTTGTTATTATAAATAATTGATTTCTAGTTAGTTAATATTTTTATACTCAAGTTCTCCCTTTAATTACATAAATATATTTTGAAATGTTGAAAGAAATTTTCTACCTTTGTTTTAGGTTTAGGTTGATTACCTCATAAGAGGTTATTTTTTAAAGCTTGAGCGATCGCCCGATTGACTCAAGCTTTATTATTTTAAAAAGGTTTTAAGATATTGGTAAATAAATAATACATATCCGCGCAATTTTAGCTTAATAAATCAATAATTTAATTATTAATTTCCTCACGTTTTTCAGATTTTGGATCCTCTAAAGTTTATTTATTAATTATTAGGAGAAGTCTAATGAATGGGATAGGCATTTTAGGTTCGTGACCTGTAAGTGCAGGATAGTCTTTGTTAAGATATTCGGTATCTTTACAAGTCCTTATAATATTATTATAAACCAATCATGTATAAACTTTTTCAGTGTGTTCATGCTGTTCCTCATAGAAAAAACTTAGTTTTTTTGTTGCTATTGCTATTGTCCAGTTCGCTAGTTAATGCACAAGAAATTGTCGCATCAACGAATGAAATACCAGTCGAAGATGCTGAGCCTTGGTGGGTTTGGGTTTTTCTTGGTCGACTGCATCCATTAATAGTCCATTTCCCTATTGCATTAATTGTTATTGGTGGAATAATGGAAATATCCAAAATTGGTAGATTTCAATCAAATCTTCGGACAGGGACCAATTGGATGGTATTTATAGGTACTGCTGGGGCAATATTTGCGACGGTGTTAGGGTTGATATTGGGTAATACGGGAAGTTACGCTGGTGAAAATTTTGAATGGCATCAATGGTTTGGAATAAGTACCGCCATTATGTCTGGAATTACCGCAATTTCTTTGTGGATTATTTTAAAATACAAACAAAATAAACTGATAATAGTCTACCGTATAGGTTTATTTCTAGCGGTATTTAGTGTTTTTTTAACAGGACATTATGGTGGCTCTTTAACGCATGGAGAGGGGTATTTATTGAGTACAACACCTTGGGCTAGCGATGAGGATGAATTGTCTGAATTTGCGGAAGGGATGCCAGCCTCCACTATTGACTTAGCTTCCTTTACCACAAATCCTGGTGACACCTTAAGTTTAGAACAGCAGGTTAATCTAAATATAGCCGCACGAACGATTTTTGCACATCACTGTTATCAATGCCATAGTAGCGATAAGACCGAAGGAGAATTGCGTTTAGATGAGAAGGATTTAGTGTTTAAGGGAGGAGAATCTGGAGCGGTTATCCAACCAGGTGATGCAGAGGGGAGTGAATTAGTTCGTCGGATTACGCTTCCGGCAGGTCATAAAGAAGCGATGCCTACTAAGGGTAAAAAGTTAGGTGAAAACGAAATTGAAGTAATCAAATTATGGATTAACCAAGGTGCTCCATGGCCAGACCAGGCGAAAGGTATTTTTAGGGTAGCACCATTGGCGCCAAGGCTAGTCACATTGCCAGCGGCCGAAGCTGGGTTGACAAACCCAATTGACCTCCTTGTGAATGCATACTTTAAAAAGAATAAAATTCAGTGGCCTGAAAGTGTAGATGACCGTACCTATCTACGTCGTGTATACTTTGATATTATAGGATTACCTGCAAGTGAACAAGATATTCAGCGTTTCTTAGCGGATCCTGCAGTGGATAAGCGAGAACGTTTGGTTACGGATTTGCTTTCTAATAATCATGCATATGCCACCCATTGGACTACTTTTTGGAACGATTTATTAAGGAATGATTATACCGGAACAGGGTATATCACAAATGGACGTTTTAATATCTCAGCTTGGTTATACCAATCCTTAGTAACGAATAAATCATATCAACAATTTGCCAAGGAACTATTGAATCCTACGGAAGAATCAAAAGGTTTTATAAAGGGTATTGAATGGCGTGGAGCTGTCAATAGCAGTCAAACGACAGCTATGCAAGCGGCACAAAATGTTTCCCAAGCACTACTAGGCGTAAACCTGAAATGTGCTTCTTGCCATGATAGTTTTGTGAGTGATTGGAAATTGGATGATGCTTATGCCTTTGCAAATATTTTTTCTGAGACCGCCTTGGAAATTAATCGCTGTGATGTGCCCACTGGGAAAATGGCAGATACGAGATTGCTTTGGCCGGAATTGGGAAGTGTAAATAAAGCATTTAATGTTCAGCAACGCTCGCAACAATTGGCAGACTCGCTAACATTGCCAAGTAATGGGCGTTTATACCGTACCATTGTGAATCGAGTTTGGGCTCAAATGTTAGGAAGAGGAATTGTTTCTCCAACCGATGAAATGGACAAAAAACCATGGAGTGAAGATTTAATAGATTGGTTAGCTGTACATTTTGTGGATGAAGGATATGATATCAAAAAATTAATCTATTTGATTGCGACATCCAAAACCTATCAACTACCTTCTAGTATAGTAGAAGATCCAAGTAGTATTAATTCGGAAAAATTTGTATTTAACGGTCATTTAAAACGGAAGTTAACTGCAGAACAATTTGCTGATGCAGTAAGTCAATTGGTGCATCCATTATATGGAGAGGCAGCTTTGAAATATAATCCATTTGGTGATCCACAAGCATACTTGCAATCGTCCAATTTTGTGCGAGCAGCCTTGGTGCAAAATGATCCGTTTTTAACGGCATTAGGAAGGCCAAGTCGTGAAAACATCACCAGTGTACGGGAAGGGCAAGCGACCTTGTTACAAGCGATGGAATTGACCAATGGGACAAAATTAAATGAAACATTAGTTCAGGCATCCAAACAATGGGTTACGAAATTTACTAATCCTCAAGCTTTGGTTGAGGCCATATATTTGCAAACCTTAGGAAGAAATGTAAATGATGCAGAGCGTCAAGTAGCGCTTAAATTATTTGCCAATGAAGTGAAGGAAGACGCTGTTCAGGAATTGTTATGGGCTATCGTTTTACTTCCGGAATTCCAGTTTATTGAATAAGTGGAGGCTATATTGGGAATAACAAGCATTATTAAGGAAAAATAGGGGTAGGTTGAGCGAAAAGTGTCGAGGAAAATAATTTGAAAAAACATGAAGAGTAATTGGAATAGGAGAGATTTTTTAAAATCTGCGAGCATGGGTACTATGGCCGCATTAGCAGCTGGTTCGCCATTGGCTGGATTTTTATCATCATGCAAGAAGAGTGCTAATTCAACGGCCGATTCCGTAATTTTATTATGGATGGCTGGAGGAATGGCGCATACAGAAACATTCGATCCTAAGCGTTTTACAGCGTATGAGAAAGGCTTGGATTCCAATAAGGTGTTGAGTACATTTAAATCTATTCCTACAGCCTTAGATGGGATTCAATTTTCAGAAGGTTTAGAATCCATAGCCTCTGTTTTAGATAAAGGAACAGTAATTCGATCCTATATGGCGGCAGATTTGGGGCATATTCTTCATTCTCGGCATCAATACCATTGGCATACTTGTTACGAGCCCCCACAAACGGTAGCAGCACCCCATATCGGCTCTTGGATTGCTCAGGAATTAGGGCCAAAAAACCCGGTTATTCCAGCCTTTATTAATATTGGACAACGTATGAGTGTTGGGGAAGCGGAAGAATTAAAAGCATTTCATACAGCGGGCTTTTTAGGCAGTGAATTTGGTCCTTTTATGATTCCAGATCCGACTTCAGGTTTAGATGCGGTAAAACCTCCCGCAGGCATGTCATTTTCTAGATTTGAACGTAGAAATCAACTTTATACGGAGCTGTTACAGCAGAATCCAATCGGTGAATTTGGCTCAGATTATCAAAAGGAATCTTTTAAACGATCTATGGAGCAGGCATATGCTTTATTGAAATCTCCAGAATCTAAAGCCTTTGATTTATCGTTAGAACCTAAAGAAAAATATGCTGTTTACAATACCGGTAAGTTCGGCTTAGGCTGTTTAATGGCTCGTCGTTTAGTGGAACAAGGGGCGCGATTTATCAGTGTGACTTCAGAATACGAACCTTTTATGGGTTGGGATACGCATGAAAATGGACACACAAGAGCGAAAGATATGAAGAAATTAATTGATGCACCTATCGCACAATTGATTAAGGATTTAGATCAATCGGGTCATTTGGATCGGACATTAATTATATTAGCGAGTGAGTTTAGTCGAGATATGGTGATGGAAGGAAGGCCAGGAGCAGAGGTATTACATCAGGTTGAACAACCAGATGTGATTCAAGATATCAAGAATTATGGCATGCATCGCCATTTTACAGATGGTTGTTCGATCTTAATGTTTGGAGGTGGTATCAAGAAGGGAAATGTTTATGGTAAAACTTCGGATGAGCGGCCTTGCAAAACGATTGAAAAGCCGATTCGGATAGAACGAATACATCAATCAATTTATCATGCTTTAGGTGTTGATCCTCAGAAACATGCGATTATTGAAGGGAGACCTTTTTATACAACTCCCGATGGAGTGCATAAAGCAGAATTAGAGTTGTTTACGTAAGTGAAAGGTTAGTTGCCTGCTCATCATTTGGGATTATCAGTTTGCTAATCTAACTAATCGCTTACATTAGCAGCTTAGTTAATGGCGCGATTATGGAAATATTGGTTATTGTTGATCATCCAAATTTGGAGAATTCTAGGGTTCATAAACGTTGGATTCAAGAATTAAAAAAGCACTCCGCTAGGTTTAAGGTTCATCATCTTCAGGAAGTTTATCCTGATGAAAAAATTAATATACCTGCCGAGCAAGAATTATTGAGTGCTTATGATTTCATTGTTATACAATTTCCGTTTTACTGGTTTAACTGTCCGCCATTATTAAAAAAATGGTTGGATGAGGTATTAACCTATGGTTGGGCTTACGGCTCAAACAGTGGTTATGCGATGGCAGGAAAATATATACACATCGCGATTACTGTAGGGATTCAAGAGTTAGCATATGGACCTGATGGAACTTGTAAATACACTATAGAGGAATTGTTAAGGCCTTTTGAACTTACGTTTAACTATGTAAAATCGTGTTATTCAGGACATTTTGCTTGTTATGATTTAAATAGTTCGGTGTCAGTGTCTTTGATTGAAGATAGTGTAATTAACTATTTTCACTATTTAAATGACATTACAAACAAGAAGTAAACCATTTGCTTATGCTGAATCCCACGAAATAATCCCGAACAGCCATTTTATTTTTATAACTTTGTTGCTTCTTATTCAAATAATACATCCATAGTGGCTATAGAAAAATTAAAACTTAGTAAGCGTCTTCAATCCAATATGAAAGAGCTGGGCTATTTCACAGCTAAAGAAATTCAAACGAAAATACTCTCTCGAATTATTGGTGGTCATAGTGTGATAGGTATTGCGCCTGAGGGTGCAGGAAAGACTACAACTTATGTGTTAGGCGTGTTGATGCGCTTGAAATATTCAGAAGACGATGCTCCTAAAGTATTAATTTTAGCCCCTAATGATGATAAAATTTCTGAAATTGTGGATCGATTTATAACGATCAGCAAAAATAAGGATTTACACATCATGGGATTAAAATCTAGTGGAAGTATGGAAGAAGAAATTGAAGATTTAGTTCGTGGTGTAGATATTGTTGTCGCTACCCCTAATCGTGCTCGTGCAGTTTATCTTAAGTTAGGACTTAATTTGAATCGTATTCAAACATTTATTATCGACGATGCGGAAGAAATTGTGAAGCAAGGGATGCAGACGAATGTTCGGGAATTAGCGCAAAGTTGTGGTGATGTACAATATTTATCTTTTAGTAGTGTGGAACATGAGAAGCTACATCTCATGATCGATCCTTTTATGCCTTTCGCTACATTGGTGGAAGTAGAAGAGTTAGCAGAAGAGGAATTAGATACTCATGAACTCGTGTTGTATCAAGTTCCGAATTTTACGACAAAAATTAATTTAATCAACAGCTTACTGCATGATGAAGATGTTTTTGATAAATTGGTCATATTCGTAAATAGTAAATATACTTCAGAAACACTGTTGGAACGTTTGCAAGTGAAAAACTCAGAAGCATCTGTATATTTACCGGAACCATCCGAAGAAACTCAATTGCACAGCATTCAAGATTTTAAGCAAAATCCAAAAGCTAGGGTACTCATAATAGCCAATGAATTATCGAATCGAATCGATTTATCAGGTATTCCATTTATATTTCATTTTGAACTTCCAGAAAATAAAGCGGACTATATTAATCAAGTGCTTAAAACTTCTTCAGAAGAAGCGGTGGCGATCACACTAAGTACTGATTTAGAATTGCCTGAGCTTAAAAAAGTAGAACAAAAGCTTGGGAAGAAATTTAGTGTTATGCCTTTGCCGGAAAACTTACTGATTTACAAACCTTCCGATAATTCAAAAGATAAGTTTGAATTGGATGAAAGTAGAGGTGGAGCTTTCCATAAAAAGAAAGAAAGTAACAGTAAGACGTACAATTATGGAAGTGGTCTGAAGGCAAGGATGACAAGGAAAAACAAAAAAAGATAGGGATTATTGGATCCCATTTTATTGGTTTTCTGTTATTGAAAGATTTCCCATTTGTCATATAATACTAAATTTGTAGAAATGAGCATCGAGGAGTTAAAACAAGAATTATTAGGAAAAACTTATCCAGAAAAAATCGTGTTTGGCAAACACGCCACCGTAGTAGATATTAATAAATTTTTAAATACACAATTTACCTCCTGTGCTAATTGGACAAAGGAAATAGATAAGTGTCCTTCTTATTTACGCTTGATTTCTTTCCATGAAATAATTAAAAGCCAATAAACGAATTTTTTCTCAAGCTATTGGTTGGAAGGCTTGAACAGCTCGAATATTTTCTGTAAATTTAGATCTAACAACCTAAACCAGCGACCAAATTGCTTTTATGAAGAAATTAATATTTGTTGAGGAAATAGATATTTGTCGATTAAATTTCAAAGGATTTGTTATTGAAAGAGAAGATAGGGCATTGTCCTATGCAATTTATATTGCTGATTTTGATTTTCCATTGTTTGAAATGTACCATGATGAGGATTATAATGTTCACTTTTCATTTAATGACCTGATCGTTGAATATATAAATAATCATAAAACCGCTGATCAAAAACAACGCATGCTTAATTTTAGAAGTTTTTATCAGTTTGTATTGCATAGTGAAAAAAAGGCTTCTTATATGATATTTAAGAATAAGAAAGTGAATTACATTAAAAATTCCAGTAAAATCAAAGAATTACGAAGCTTATACCTATATAAATAAGTAAATGTCAAATTGGCGAATGTTTGATCGACCTGGCTAATTTGTTGTCAATTATATTCCAGTCCCATCCTTTATTGTCCATTGTTAAATTCTTGTCATAGGTTGCCTGTCAAGTTTTAGCTAGTATTTAGATTTTTAATTCATGACCTATATTTTTAGTTAATATTTAATTTATCGATTTAATTAGTTAACATGAGGCATGGTTTAAAGTATAGTCATATAGTAGTCTTTTGAGGACAAAGTCAGGTCGTGTGTGTTGTAACAAGCTTTGAATGAGTTTATTAGTTTTTTTTACGACGCTATAGAGGATTGTCTACATATTTCTAAAAAGTTAAATGTTAGCTACGTAATCTTTAGTTATTTTAAATATAATGGTTAAATTTGAGTACCAAATCATTAACTAGATAAAACTATGGATCACACTGCCTATTTAAAATTAAATTATAGATTATCAAGGTAAATTAATTTGCGGGAATAGTTTTATTGTTTGTTTTAGTAAAAGTAATAAAGCAAAAATTAACAATGAAAAAGCGTATTGGATAATACACATCTTCACAAATAAACGAATACATATTCAATTCGTTTTGTAATTGGAAAATCTTCCAATCATCATCATCCAATATTCTTGAAAGTTGAAATATGCAATAAAGTTTTTAATCACCTAAACCATAAAATCACACTTATGGTTTGCAAACTAGTATTAACAATGAAGTCCTATTTAATTATGAAATTGGAGAACGACCGTATAAAATTTATTTTTCTTGAAGAGCGCGTAGCTTGTGAATTTGAGAGAGGTAACTTTGCCAGGAGTAAACGGTTCGAGGATTTAAATTTTAATAGCCGTAGTCAGGAAGAATTGGCACCTATTAAATCGAGATTCTATAAATTTCTTAGGGAAAAGTACTATTATTTGACTTATTCATCAGCGTATGTTGATGCTTAAATTATTTTAATTACGTAAACCATCTACAATCTACAACGCATGAAAACACAATCTGAACTATCTAAAAAACTACATTCTACCTAAAATAGCAAATTATTTATTGTTTTTTGACTATTGCTTAGATGGAAGAATTCCTTATAAGGAGCATTTAATTCGTATCAATTCGACAACAATTTGTTGTATAGCTATACTTCCGAGAATGTGGTATGTCCCTTGTTGAAACAAGGTTGAATGAATTGAACCAACAGCCCTTTGTGTTATATTTCCTTTAATTCAGGCCGTATACGTTTTTACTTGGCGTCTTAGGGAGCTATGCTTTAAATTATAAAAAAAACCGTTCCACTGTTGTGAGACAGGGAACAGTTTTTTATGTTTAAAAAATGGAATTAATAGCCTGAGTTCTGAGTTAGTAATTTATTTAATTGAAGTTCCAAATAAGGAAGTGGGAATATCAAGCGCTCTTGGGTTAAATTGTAGGAATTACTTGCCAAAAAACCATATTTAGCTTTCATTTCCTTTCCATGTTCGTTGATAACCGCGATTGCCTTGCCAGTTCTCACTAAATCATGCCATCTATGATTTTCAAATGCCAATTCAACTCTTCTTTCTTTAAGAATTAGATCCGCTAGCGTGTTCTTATCTGTCGTGCTGATTAATGGCAGTGTACTTCCAGCGCGACGACGTACTGTATTTAAATGAGTTAAAGCTTCTGTAGGGGTACCCGTTTCATTTAAACATTCTGCTAGCAATAATAGTATATTTGAATAGCGATAAACAGGCCAGTTATCATCCGTATTACGTTCCCGGTTATGGGCATGTAAGTATTTTTTGATAAAAGGCTTCGCTGTTTTACCGCTAGGAGTTACGTATCCTGTACTAGGTTTCACAGCTTGAATAACAAAACTTCCATCAGCGCCAATAATTCCTTCAGCAATTCCAATTGATGCATTTTTGCGAGCATCTCCAGCTTCATAGGCACGTAACATATCATCAGTTGGGACATTAAAACCTCCGTAATTTAAGGTGTTCGAAACGACTCCAGTGATTAATTCTACATTATTAGATTTTGGAATAAACCAATATGAAAACATACTTTGCTGGCCTTGGTCGCCCATCATAAATTGAATTTCAAAAATAGATTCCGTACTATTTTTTTTGCTGGTTTCAAAAACATCTGCGTATATCGGAAGCAAGGCATACCCCATAGTGGTTATGGACTTTAATAATGGCAATGCTGCAGTATAGTCTTTACGCGTCATATAAACTTCTGCCAATAGAGCGCTAGCTGCACCTTTAGTTGCACGCCCATTTTGAGGGAATGTAGGAGCTTGCAATTTGGAAATGGCGTCTTGGCTATCTTCTATAATTTGGTTATAAACATCCGCTACAGAAGACTTTCCTAAAAAAGCATCACTTTCCTTCTTAACTTCTTTTAAATAAAGAGGTACTTCACCAAAATAACGAACCAAGTTAAAATAGAAATATGCCCGTAAGAATTTTGTTTCTCCAATGATTCTGTCTTTTACAGATTGGTCGAATGAAGCATTGGATATTCGATCTAAAATGGTATTGGCTCTTGCGATACCTACATAGCTGTTGTTAAAATAATCATTGGTCCATTGATTTTGTGAGTCATCAAGAATATCATCTATGTTTTCCCTGCGTACGATATGAATTCCTCGATCAGGAGCGTAATAATCGTAATGGGTATTGTCTGAACGCATTTCACCCATTAAATAGCCGCTCTCATTTACAGATCTTCTTAATACTTGATAAACTCCTGATAAAGCTTGAGTAAACTGCTCTTCGGTTTGATAAAAGTCATTGGCACTAAGTTCTGAGTCTGGAGTTAAGTTTAGAAAGTCATCAGAACAGGAGGTAAATGCTAAGGCTGTTGCGAAAAATATATATTTAAGTTTCATGTTTTCTTTAATTAAAATCCAATATTAAAACCAAATGTGAAAGTTCTAGGAATAGGATAGGCGGTTTGGTCAATTCCTAATGCTAAAGGATTACTTCCGCTAGTACTTACTTCAGGATTAGCGTATGGGTATTTGGTCCACATAAATGCTTCTTGCACACTAGCATATAGACGAATGGATTTAATGTAATCCGTTTGAATTTGGAACCTTTTACCTAAGGTTATATTTTTTAGTGAAAGGTAATCCGCATCATAGACCCAACGGGAGTTATTAAATCGGTATAATTCTGTCGTTCCAGTTAAGGTTCTAGGAACCTGTCCATTTCCAGGGTTATCCTCCGATCTCCACATGTTTAGCATTTCCTTTCTCATATTGAAGACACCATCTATATTCTCTAAGTTTTCGAATGTAGCGGCCATGGTTTGAGCTCCAACAGATCCTGTAAATAAGAGACCTAAATCCCAATTTTTGTATCTAAAAGTGTTATTGAACCCAAAAATAAAATCTGGATTTGGATTTCCAATAAAGGTTCTATCGTTGATGTCAATTACCCCATCTGCATTCAAATCCTTCATGCGCGCTGTTCCTACTTTAGAAGATTGATGTTTTGGTTGAGCATCAAATTCTTGTTGGTTCATATATACACCGTCAAAAATATAACCATAGAACTGTCCAATAGGTTGACCAACTTCAGTTCTATTAAAATCTCCTTGATTGCTATATCCGCCAATAGGTGTATTATTAGTTCCTAATTTTACCACCTCATTGCGGTTGAAACTAATGTTGAAGTCAGCATCCCATGAGAACTCATTGCGCTGAAGTACATTCGCATTAATGGATAGTTCATGTCCCCAGAATTTGAACGTACCAATATTGGTGGAAATGGCTGAGAATCCAGAAGCACGAGGTAGTTCAACAGGATATAACATGCCGTCTGTAACTTTGTGGTAGTAATCATAATGGAATTGAACGCGGTTTTGAAGGATCGCTAAATCAAAACCAATATCCCATTGATCGGTTTTCTCCCAACTTAAGAGGGTATTTCCTAAGGAAGTTATGGATAGACCTTGATTTAATATGTTGTTAAACGTATAATTTGTTCCACCCATCATGGCAATAGAAGTATAATTACCAATGTTGTTGTTACCTACGATACCATAACTAGCTCTCAATTTTAATTGAGAAATTGTAGCATTTTCTTTTAAGAAATCTTCATTAGATACTAACCATCCTACGGATACGGAAGGGAAAGATCCCCATTTCTTTTCGGCTCCAAAGCGAGAGGAACCGTCTCTACGCATCGCTGCAGACAATAAGTATTTACCTTGATAATCGTAGTTTAGCCTTGTGATCAGGGATTCTAAGGTCCAAGAGGCCGTATTACTTCCCGCACCAGTTACGGTAGCACCAGCAGATAGCCATGGAATGTCATCATTCGGGAAATCTGTTTTACTTAACCATCCTCCTTGAGTCATATAACGTTGGGTAGTATAACCCGCTAATACATCAAAGTTATGGTCACCAATAGATTTGTTGTACGTAAAAACATTTTCATTTAACCAAGAGTAATAATTGGCCGTATTATAGGCCCCAGTAGCTAATTGTGGTGGCGCAACAAAGAGTCCACCGCCTGCTGTAGATGGTGTAAAGTTTTGTAAGACATCATTACCTAAATCATAATCGGCACGTGTAGCAAAATTTAAGTTATCCCAAATGTTGTACTTGGCCGATATATTACCTAAAATTCGAAAGCGTTTGTAATTATCTTGTTTTTCTTTCAACACTCTTAACCAGTTTGGATTGGCAAACATACCATAGGTATTGGTCGTAAGCGGTAAAGACCCATCTGGGTTGATAGCTGGAGAAATAGGACTTGTGATAAAGGCACCATCGATTACTTGACGTTGTCCATCCAGATTAAGTAAGGTGTTATGGTCCATTTGCAAGGATGGGGCAACATTGAATCCTAAGGTTAGTCGTTTGTTGGGTCTGTATTCCGTATTTGCGCGAAAAGAGTAACGTTGGTAGCCTGTATTTAGTAAGATACCTTGTTGATTAAAATATCCAGCTGTAACGCCAACATTGAATTTTTCACCAGCACCTAATACCGATAATGAATAGTTTTGGATAGGAGCTGCATTTTGGAATAAAACATCATACCAATTCGTTCCTTCACCATATTGTTCAGGATTGCGGTAATCTTCAGGAATTTCTGCTATACCTGTGGCTGGTAATTTCCAATTTTCATATTTGATTTTATCTTCATAAAAGGCTTTTTGCCATGTGGCAAACTCACGCGCATTCATCACATCAGGACGTCCACGTTGGGGAAGATATTGAGCACCATAATAACTGGAGAAATCGATGGAGACACCCTCACCTTTACCTTTTTTTGTGGTAATAAGTACTACACCGTTTGCTGCACGAGAACCGTACAATGCAGTCGCGGAAGCATCTTTTAATACCGAGAATGTTTCGATTTCATCGGGGTTGATGTTATTGATATTTCCTGTAATTGCTTGACCATCGACTACATATAAAGGGTTATTTCCGGCATTCATAGATGCTGATCCACGGATACGAACGGCCATACCTTGTCCTGGTCTCCCGTTAATTTGGGTTACCTGAGCACCAGCAATTCGTCCTTGAATTTTTTGCGTGAATTGACCAACGGGTAAATCCTTCGCTTTGGAAGCATCTAGCTCGGAAATGGCTCCTGTAATTTTAGATTTTTGTTGTGTCCCGTAACTGACCACCACGACCTCATCTATTTGTTCAGTAGATTTCTCTAAAGAAATGCTTAGATTTTCGGAATTGATGGTTATTAGGACTTCTTTGTAACCTAATAAGTTTATTCGTAATTGGGTGTTTAAAGCTGCATTTAAACGGAATTGTCCAGCCGCATCTGTTTTTGTTGATTTTCCTGTAGAAATGGAAGTTACAGTGGCATTGGATAGTGGTCCTTCGGTACTACTTACCGTACCATTAATAGTTTTTAAATCTTGCGCATGGGCTGGAAAGACTAGCAGAGTCCAAAGTAAGGCGAGGAGCAATGGTAAACTTTTGTTATTGGTTATTCTCATAATTAAATTGTTGTAAAATTTTACTTTTGATTATTTATTAGTTGTTTTTTGAGAGCGATTTATAGGTTCATTAGCATTAGAATTTAAGGTGAAAAAATATATGGAATTCGTCTCAGTGGAATTTTACGAGTTGCTTTCTAGGATTATTAATTTGAATAGTAAGGACAACGTTCTGATGGATGAACGTCCAAATTCTATACGAAAGGATGGATAGGGTCGATAAGCTCAGGTCAAATCTGTTGATAATCATAATTTATTCGTGTTAAAAAAAATAATCAAAGCTCTAATGGATAAATACCGGAACTCATAGTGCATGACCGTATAGCCAAATCCTGTAGTTGGAATAGGTCATATTCCATTAAGAGCTGGTGTTGGTTATGAGTTGATACTTAATATTGAATTTCTATGGTTTTTTTAGACCAATAGAAATGAAACCTTTCCACTAAAATTCTTTACTTATTTAAGTTTCAGATACAGTTTATGTTTATTATTGTATAATTTAAATCTATGGTTAATATTAACTTAAACTATCCTGCGCCATCATGCTTTGAAACAGTAATTTTATAATATTGGTTTAATATTTATTGAATGGAATTGTGTGAATTTCTATTTAACTGGTTGAATTATTGTTAAATAGCTGTTTTTATTGGTAATCGGTAGTCGAATACATAGTTGAAATCAGTATTTAATTTTTTTGTTTAAACATGGGTTTTTCTATGTGGTAACGTTAATTATTGTAACATGGGTTAGGTAGCTTATTCGAAATGTAAGATTGTGATCAAGTAATTAGCGATGTGTTTTTTATTATTGTTATCTTTCAGTTTTTAGGGTGTACTAATTTGGGATATGAAGAAGTCTAATGCAATAAACATCATACTCATTATTGTTTTATTAATGGTGATATTTATTTTGGGATTTAATGTTGGGAATTCGTTAATGAAACTGACTAAATAGAAAGAGTTATTTTTGGGTATATAATTGTAAATCGTTCATAAGATTTTAGGGTAGCTTAATTCTTAAGTTATTCGAGGTAAGTTTATGAAAAACAATTTTCTAGCCGTATAAAATGAAATACTTCATAGGGATAGGAAAATTCAACCTTATATTGAATATTATTGTTCATGTGTTGAGTATTTTTTTACAAACAATTTGTTTACAAATAATTTACTAGAGGCTTTGAATCACCTATAAAACATTGCCGTATTTATCTTATTTGAAATTTAAGGATTAGCAGTTTCTGGTCTTATTCAATTATGCTAAGAATCTTTTGATAGCTAATGGATTAATTTGAAAGCTGGATTGTTTAGTTGTTTGATTCATTGAATTATTTCGATGGATCTTAGAATACCAGCTGATTTTTAGAATTTGCTATTCAATTATAATGAGCGTGTATAAAGTTGTAAAAAAGTCTTTAAAGTAGGAGTGAGGTTATAGGTATTGGGAATTAATCTACTTATGAAACCTAAGGTTGATGATCTTCTTCTAAATGGTGTTTAGAATTCCGTTGGCAATTGGATCAGTTTTGTGTTTTATCTCATTTGTTCCTTTGGAATGAAAAATTAATGGGAGTTTATTATTTAAGTATGAATGTTTCGTTTAGCAATTTAAGATAGAGCTAACCTATAATTCAAATTAAACATGTACACTAAAACAAAAGCAGCCAGATCAAGATCATGGCTGCCTTTTTTATAATTTGTGATTCTAGGTAAATCGTACTTAATGTGTGTTCTAAGCTATGTTCATTTTATGAAACTAAGCTAAGACTAAACTCAAATGATGATTAACTCTTGTTACCAATTCATTGGGTGTAATTGGTTTTTTTAGAAAATCATTAGCACCTATTCGAAAACCATCGTGTATGGTGCTGTCATCTGCGAAATCAGAAACAATTATCACTTTTGCTTCTGCATTTAATGGACTCTGACGAATGCTATGCACTAGTTCAATGCCGCTAATTAAGGGTAACATAATATCTATGATAAAGAGGTCATACATCTCTGTGTTGATCAACTCTATAGCTCCTTTACCATTCATGTTTACTTTTACTTCAAATCCAGCACGCTCTAAAAAGCTACGCATCATCGTCAATAGAATTTTATTGTCTTCTACAATCAGAATTTTCCCTTTTTCCATCTGCTGTTTTTTAATTTATACTATAACAACAAGTGACTTGAGGTAAGTCAATTGTTCTTAATTGGTTTGTTAGTGTAGTACAAATAAAAGGAATGAAATTTATAAAAAAGCAGGAACATGGAAAGATTGAAATAATTGTAAGTGTTGGACTACAGCTAGATACGCTTCTGTCTTGGGTAATGTGCTAATGTTTTAACCCCGCTGTAAAAGTGATTGATTTTTTTTATACGCTTGCTTCTTGGATAAATCATGGGTAAATTGAGTTAACCATTTTGTTGTACCTGAAAAAAATAACCTTGATTATGAGTAGTTTAAAGACTTTTAAGGCTTATCCTTTGCTGACTACTAATTATTTAATTCTATGGTAGGTTCTTATATTTTCTTATTCCTGTAAAAAAAAACACAGAATCTATTCCAAAAATATCGATTACTAAGTATAGACTTTTGGGTTTTGATGATTTGTAAATCGAGACTTCTATACAAGATCTTAGCCCATCTAGTATTCAAAATATGGGTGTTTGCTGGAGTGAAAAGGGGATACCTACATTTAATGACAGTGTGCGATATTTTTCAAATACGGGTTTGAAAGATAGTGTGTGGAACATTGGTGAGCAATAAAAATATTCCTGAGCGCAATTGTACAAAGTCCTCATTTAAAAGAGCAACAAGTAATTTACAGTGAGCCAATTGAATTCGTTACGAAAGGAATGAATGTCCTTCATGAAAACGAGGTGATGCTTGATAATTTTGTTAAGGTAGTCAAGGTTTACTTCCCGATACAAAACTTACTAAAAATATTCTCCAATAGATCATCCGTTGTAACGCTACCTGTAATTTCGCCAAGGTGGTGTAGTGCCTGTCTAATATCCATGGCCAAAAAATCCGATGTCACTGGATTATCAATTCCATACAACACTTTTTCCAGGGCAAGATGAGTTAACTTCAATGCTTCCACATGACGAATATTCGTAACCATCACATCTTCGGAATTGAAATTTGCTAAATTCACCTGATTCAGCAATTCATCTTTTAATTCCTCAATTCCCGTTTGATTCTTAGCCGAGATATACAAAGGCTTTAACACTTCAAAGGTAGATTTCTGAGTAGGAGAGAGCAGATCCTCCTTATTAATAATTGTGATAAATGGGATATTCAAATCCTGAACCTCTTCAATTTGCGATTGAACCTCAGACAGCACATCCTGAGTAGGGTCAAACAAATAGATTATCAATCGTGCTAAGCGCATTTTTTCGCGCGTACGTTCCACGCCGATAGCTTCCACAACATCCGATGTTTCTCGAATACCTGCAGTATCAATAAACCGGAAAGTAACCCCATGAATATTAATTTCATCCTCGATAGTATCCCGTGTTGTACCAGCGATATCTGAAACGATGGCACGTTCCTCATTGAGTAATGCATTCAATAAAGTTGATTTCCCCACATTGGGCTTACCTGCAATCACTACAGGAACGCCATTTTTCAACACATTCCCTTGTTCAAAAGAAAGGATCAATTTCCGAATCACGGAATAAATCTTTTCGATTAATACTTTCAGCTGATCACGATTAGCAAATTCCACATCCTCTTCACCGAAATCCAGTTCCAATTCAATGAGCGAGGCAAAGTTTACCAAATCTTCACGAAGTTGTTTTAGCTGATTCGAAAAACCACCACGCATTTGTTGCATGGCGATCTGGTGCGAAGCAGCAGAATTAGAAGCAATCAAATCCGCTACAGCCTCCGCTTGCGAAAGGTCCAATCCGCCATTCAAAAATGCACGCAGTGTAAATTCACCCGCACGAGCTGCACGCGCCCCTTTGGCAATCAATAATTGGATAATACGCTCGATAATAAATTTGGAATTATGCGTCGAAATTTCGATCACATCCTCCTTCGTATACGAGTTCGGGCCTTTAAAAATACTCACCAGCACCTCATCAATAATCTGTTCAGCATCCCGAATCGTACCAAAATGAATAGTATGAGAAGCCTGTTTAGATAAATCTTTCCCTTTAAACAACTCATTTACCAATCGAATAGCTTCCAAACCTGATAATCGAATCACTGCGATAGCCCCGTTCACACCAGGAGAAGTTGCTAAAGCAATAATGGTATCTTGTGATATTAATCCCTCTTTTGACATGATGCAAAGGTACATAATAGAGTGACGATAAAAAACCTTTGTTTAGTTTAACCTAAACATCAGACACTATAATTACAAGTACTATTTATCAGTAGTTCTAGCTTATAATTTTCTCGAAAATTACCTTAAATGAGGTATTTTTCAAACAGGACTTTTATTCTACATTTATCGAGAATTTAAACCCAATACTATGAAGAAAAAGATATTTTGGTCCATGTTGTTGTTGGCATGTTTCAGTATGGCCTATGCCCAAAAAACCGACAAAGAAAAAGCTGACGCTTTGAAATTTAATGAATATATGGTGGAAGTGATAGATACGGTCTATCAATATGGCGTTGAATGGGGTAATAAAGCCGTAGAATACAAAGAAACCAAGACCTTCCATAAGCTATCCTTCATAAATAGAAAACTATTTGAATATCTTGAGCGCAAGCAATTGGAGGTGCTTAGGTATAAAAATGCCTCAGATTTAGATAAACTTAAAATAGCATTAATTGATTTTTTAACCATTGAAAAGTTAATTGTGCAGTCCTCCATGGTTCGGTTTGAGTACCTAGATAGCCAATCCAGTTTTGAAGAAATCAACAATGAATTTGAAAATTTAAAAGGCATTGCACAATTTGAGGAAGAATATATGGGCAAATTGAAGGCTTTACAAGAGGAAACTGCTAAAGCATATGGCTACGTGATAGCACCTAAGCGTTCAAATTAGTCGATCTTTTCCAATAAACGTATATGAAGCAGGTAATTTTATCAAATAATTGAAGGACGATGCATCGTATCTCTGTAGATTTCAGTATATTGTATTCATCTACAAATGACCATAAATAAACCTTTTTTAAGATGAGTAAAATCGAACTGAATCGAAGAACCTTTATTTTAAGTACAAGCACCTTAGTTTCCGCCTCCTTATTGCAAGGAAAAATACCCAACTCGAGTACTAATAATCCACGCAAAGTCGCACTTATCGGTGCTGGATGGTATGGAAAGAGCGATTTATTTCGGCTACTCCAAGTTGCTGATGTTGAAGTTGTTGCAGTTTGTGATGTAGATAAAAAACATTTGGAGGAAGCAGCACAACTGATCGCGCAGAAGCAGAAATCTAAGAATACCCCTAAAACCTATGAAGATTATCGCGATTTATTAAAAGCCCATAAACTGGATTTAGTTGTTATTGGTTCACCTGACCATTGGCATGCCTTGCAGGCTATAGCGGCAATGAAGGCTGGGGCGCATGTATATTTACAAAAACCCATATCACGAGATGTTTTAGAAGGGGAGGCCATCGTTGCAACTGCTCGAAAATTAAATAAAAAGGTACAGATAGGCACCCAACGCCGTAGTACACCACATATGATTGATGCAAAAGAAAACATCATCGAAAAAGGTCTTTTAGGTAAAATATCTCATGTAGACATGTGTTGTTATTACCATATGCGAGATAATGCCAAACGGGAAGTGCAAGAAGTACCCACGCATTTAAATTATGAGCTATGGACAGGTCCGGCGCCAATGCGTCCTTATGATGGATCTCCACATAGTCGTTGGAGGTCTTATATGGAGTATTGCAATGGCATTACTGGCGATATGTGTGTACACATGTTTGATACGGTTCGCTGGTTGTTGAAGTTAAAATGGCCAAAGCAAATCACTGCTAGTGGAGGTATTTATTTGCAAAAAGATAGTAAATCCAATATAGCGGATACCCAAACCGCAATCTTTGAATACGAGGATTTAAACTGTGTTTGGCAACATCGAACTTGGGGTACCTTTGCCGACCCAGATTACCCTTGGGCATTCATCATTTATGGGGAAAAAGGAACCCTTAAAGGATCAACCATGAAATACGAGTTTATACCTGTCGGAAAAGGAGAACGCATTATTAAAGACGTAGTCTATGAACGCGAAGCCTACCCGGAAGATGAAAAAGAACCACGTATAGAAATGAATGCTGCTCCAGCTACTCGCCGTCAAATGCAAAACTTACTTTCGGCAATTGATAATAACCATTTACCAGTAGCGGATGTTGAAGAAGGGCACATTTCTAGTTCCAGTTGTATCTTGGCAAATATTTCCATGGAATTAAAACGACCTGTTCAGTATGATCCCAAAACGAAAACATGCTTGAACGATCCTGAGGCTACTAAAATGTTGAAAAGATCCTATCGCGGGAATTGGAAACATCCAGCAGGGTAAATTATAGCCTTAGATTATAAGAATTAAGCCAATTAAAATTATAGCAACAAAAAAAGTCCAGCCTACAGGCTGGACTTTTATATGATGTGTTATTGTTTAGTATTCGATTAGTTTATGAATAATAACTCACGTAATTTAGGTAAAGGCCATTTCGCATCGTCAACGATTTTCTCTAATTTATTAACGTGGTAACGGATTTCATCAAAGAACGGTTTCACGATCTCATCATAAGCGATGGCTCTTTCACGAATTTCTTCAATGGTATTTGCTTTCTTACGTGCTTGACGCATTTCTTCTGTCAATTCTAAGATGGTATTTACATGTTTTGAAATACGCTCTAAGTAGTTTAATTGCGAGCTATAAGCCTCTTTACTCAAGCCTAGTTCTTTCAATCCCTTAACGTTTTCAATCAATTCATTTTGATAAATTAAACATGCAGGAGCGATTTGGCTAGTCACGGTATCACCTATAACACGTGCTTCGATTTGTAGCTTTTTATAGAAGTTCTCTAACAAAATTTCATGACGCGCTTCCGATTCACGTTTGTTATAGATTCCTAATCCTTCGAATAATGCTAATGATTCTGGAGTTACATAAATATCTAATGCTTTTGGAGTCGATTTGATATTCGATAAACCACGCGCCTCAGCTTCTTTTTCCCATTCTTCGCTATAACCATTTCCTTCAAAACGAATTGCTTTAGAATCTTTAATGTATTTACGAACAACATTTAAGATTGCTAAATCTTTTTTCGTTCCTTTTTTGATTTGCTTATCAACTTCTGTTTTAAATTCAATCAATTGCGCAGCAACAATGGTATTTAAAACCGTCATAGGTAAAGCAGAGTTTGCTGAAGAACCTACTGCACGGAATTCAAATTTGTTTCCTGTAAAAGCAAATGGTGATGTTCTGTTTCTATCGGTATTATCCAATTTCAAATCTGGGATTTTAGGAATACCATGCCATAAGTTGGCGTCTGCTTTTACTTTCTTCGCTACACGAGCAGATTCTACCTCTTCCAATAGCTCATCCAATTGAGAACCTAAGAAGATAGAAATAATTGCTGGAGGTGCTTCATTCGCACCTAAACGGTGGTCATTCGAGTGAGAAGCAATGGATGCACGTAATAAATCCGCATGCTCATAAACCGCTTTGATCGTATTTACGAAAAACGTTAAGAACATTAAATTATTTTTAGGTGTTTTACCCGGAGATAACAAGTTCACACCTGTATTGGTAATTAATGACCAGTTATTGTGTTTTCCTGAACCATTTACACCACTGTATGGTTTTTCGTGTAATAATACTTTGAAATTATGACGAATAGCCACTAAATCCATTAAATTCATCAACAATTGGTTGTGATCGATTGCCAAGTTGATTTCCTCATACATTGGAGCACATTCGAATTGAGAAGGCGCTACCTCATTGTGACGAGTTTTTAACGGTATACCTAATTTTATAGCTTCATTTTCTAAGTCTACCATATACGCTAAAACACGCTCTGGAATTGCTCCGAAGTAATGATCTTCCAATTGTTGCCCTTTTGCAGACATATGTCCAAATAAGGTACGACCTGTCAATTGTAAGTCCGGACGTGCATGATATAAGGCAAGGTCTACTAAGAAATACTCTTGTTCAATACCTAATGAAGCATTGACTTTCGTTACTTGTTTATCAAAATATTGTGCAACATCGGTAGATGCTTTATCTATTGCAGCGATTGCTTTTAACAAAGGCGCTTTATAATCTAAAGATTCACCAGTGTAAGAAACAAATACGGTAGGGATACATAAGGTTTTGCCAGCCCCAGTTTCGAAGATAAATGCTGGGGAAGATGGATCCCATGCGGTATATCCACGCGCTTCAAAAGTATTACGAATTCCTCCATTTGGAAAAGAAGAAGCATCAGGCTCTTGTTGAACTAATGCATCTGCTGTAAATTTTTCAATAGCTGAACCATCTGAATCTGGTTCAAAGAAAGCATCATGTTTCTCTGCAGTAGATCCTGTTAATGGTTGAAACCAGTGAGTATAGTGTGAAGCACCATTTTCCAATGCCCATGCTTTCATTGCTTGTGCAATATATTCAGCCATATCTCTGCTGATTTGCGTTCCTTCTTCGATCGCCGTATTTAAATCTTTAAAGGCAGGCTTTGGAAGGTAATCCCTCATTTTGGATACTGTGAAAACATTTTTTCCATAAGCATGGATAGCACGTTCACTGCTTACTTCTGTAATAGCATTGAACTGATGTTTTGAAGCTGCTTCAACTGCGGCGAATCTGCTGTTTGACATGGTCTAATTCTAATTTTATAAGTTGTATATTGATTTTGGATGATTTCAATCTTAAAACATTTCAAAAATATGGGAAATTCTTAAATTTTTAATATTTTTTTGAAAAAAAAGTGAAAAAAAATGCTTTTTCTCGAAAAACACCATAAAAAAAGCAGGTGATTTATTAAAATCACCTGCTTTTTTGGAAAAACTTATAAAGTTTACTTAGTATCGAGTCCCCAATCGATTCCTTTTTCCGTTGCCTTAACGCCCTTACTAATCCAGGTAGGAGCAGGGGCACCTTTTAAGAAATGATCGAAAAACTGTGCTTCACGGATTTGGATATCTTTACGATTTTGACGTTGCATTAAATTGTGATCATCCCCATTATAGTTTAATAACCAAACAGGTTTATTTAATCGACGTAAAGCCGTGTAAAATTCAATTCCTTGGTACCATGGCACTGCACCATCTTGATCGTTGTGCATAATTGCTACGGGCGTATTTACCTTATCCATAAAAAATAATGGTGAATTTTCGATATAAAGGTCTAATGCTTCCCATAGTGGTTTGCCTATTCGGCTTTGGGTGTTTTCATATTGAAATTGACGTGACATCCCTGTTCCCCAACGAATACCACCATAGGCCGAAGTCATATTCACAACTGGAGCTCCTGACCAAGCTGCTGCATACATATTGGTTCTAGTGATTAGATGAGCCACCTGGTATCCTCCCCAGCTTTGTCCTTGAATACCCATTTTAGATGCGTCCACAAACGTATGGGTTTTTGCTAAATACTCCATTCCGGAATTAATAAATTCTTCCGCTGATTTTCCTGGATAACCCTTTTCATATCGGATGTCGGGTGCTAGAACCAAATAGCCATTGCTCACAAAGTAACTGATGTTTAATCGAGAAGCTGTAGGAGCAGGGGCTTGATAAGTATGTAGACCATTGCTTAGAATTTCATAGAAATATGCGATGATTGGGTATTTCTTATTTGGATCAAAATCTTCTGGTTTATATAGAATACCTTCCGCAGCATAACCTTTTGGCGTAGTCCATTTTACCAATTCTGCCGTTCCCCAATTGTAATTTGCTTGTTGAGGATTGATGTCTGTCAATCGATTTTCCGTTTTAAAGTTTTTTATTACATATAAATCAGGATAAGCTTGATAATTTTCTTTGGTATAGATGATGTGTTTTATTTGATCATCTGCTTGAAGCGATTTATAGGTATATGGACCAGACCACAAGTCTTGTATCTCTTTTTTCGTTAATTGATAATAACCATTGTGTTTATTGGTATGGTTAAAGCCACTTAAATAAATAGGTTTACGATCATCAATATACGTTACGCGCAACCTTGGGTTGTCGGATCGTTCTACCGATTGGTACCGATACGTAATTTGATTTGCACGTCCTTTACCTTGAGTAATGGATTGTTTTTGTTTTCCGTCTAAACTGATTTTCCAAATATCGTATCGGTCATTTAGGTAAACTGCTTGACCATCTTTAGACCAACCTGCTAAGCCATAGGAATTCGCTGCTGCTGGCACATCGTTTTCTTCATCGACAAAACTTACAGAAAGACCTTCATTTAGTAAGGTTGTTTTCTCTGTTTTTATGGAATAGCTATACCAATTGCTATTTTCACGATTAAAATAAACGACCTGATCGCCTTCTGGTGCCAACGTGCTAAATCCGGAAATGCCTTTTGCTACCAATTTCGTTTGTCCTGTGATCGTTGAAATCAAGTAAATATCTGATTTTGATGATCCTTCCCATTGCGTAGCGATACGGTAGGCTTGGTCTGAGGTTGCAAGAGCCCATTCTTTATCTCCATCGCCGGTCATCGAAATACGATTATAGGTATCATCAGATAATGGCTTTACCGTACGGCGATTATTCAATTGGATCATGGCGGTAAAATTCCTAGCCTGATCTCTTTTTACATTTACTAATTGCATGGGTTGGATATACTCATCTTGCCAATGCCAAATATCTACCTTAGCCGTTTCAAAATCCACTAGGGTAGTATCTTTCACCTTTGGAATCGGTGCTAATCCAAAAAATAGGCGTTCTCCAGATTGACTGAAACTAACATTTCCATCGCCTGATACAAACCAATTTTTAGGGATACCTGCCGTATTTTTATCCGCAAGAATTATTGCACTATCCTGTGTTGCTGTATAATAATATAAATTGAATTCTTTTAATAAAGATTTTTCGGGAGTTTTATCGGCCAGAAAAGTCAATTGTTTTACCTCGTCATCAAAAGTAAATCCTTTGTATGTACCCTTACCCTGACTGATCTTTTTAGTTTGTTTTTTCGCTAAATCATAGAGATATACACCTGCTTCATTTAGCGAATCTTTTTCAGCCCCTTTTTTGGTATACACTAAATACGCTTCATTGTCACTCCATTGGTAGTTTTCGGCCTTCCAAATTTGAGTGGTATCGCCTGTGTTTAGGTCTAATACATGTAGGACAGGACTCGTCTTCGGTTTTTTATTGGATTCTTTTTTACTGGCTGTATCAGCTACGGATTTCGTAGTGACTTCGTTCACTTCCGAAATAAATGCCACATAATTTTTAGAATTTCTAGCCAGTTGAAATGATTTTAATAATGGAAATTTTAAGCTGCTTTTTTTTACAATGTCAAATACCAGCAAAGAATCTTTGGGCAGTTCATCGGCTTTTTTCTTTTTAATTTTTGCTTGCCTAGTTTCTTGGAATGCTGGTTTAATACTACTCACTAAAAACTTTTCATTTTTTGTAAGAACAAGTTCAGTAGATCGCGGTATTTCTACAATTTTAGTGTTCTGCTGATCCTTTAGTACCGAAAGCGCATCACCTTCTTGAGGAGAAATGGTATAATAAATTAAATTCCCTGACCTACTAATTTCGGATCGGCTAATCGATTTCCAGGCATCATAAACGCTATGATCTACTGGTTTTTTTTGTGCATGTACGTCAGATAACATTGCAAGGAGTGGAATTGCAACTAAGCGAAAGCATTTCATAAATATGTGTTTTGGAATCCAAGTATAGCTAAAAATTTAGTAACTTGGGTTAGCATATTGATAACATTTTTAATATAAATTTTAGCAAACTATCACTATATGAAGAATAATTCCGTCATTATCAGCATCATTTCAGCGCTGGCAGTCATTATTTTTGCATGGATTTTTTCCAATGCTTATCAGTATAAATACAAAAATTCCAATACAATAAACGTTACAGGAAATGCAAAAACAGATTTTGAGTCCGATATTGTCAAGTGGTCTGCCTCTTACAGTCGTAAATCCATGAACTTAAGTGAGGCTTCCGAACAATTGAAGAATGATCGCGATCTGGTACGTGATTTCTTAGTTCGTAAAGGCATTAAAGAGAGTGAAATTCTGTTCAATGCCGTAAACATCAATCGGGAGTTTAGCTATTTTACGGATCAAAATGGTAATTCACACAATACCTTCAATGGTTATAGTCTTTCCCAGAATGTGAGTATAGAATCTAAAGAATTGGATAAGGTGGATAATGCTTCCCGAGAGATATCTACCTTAATTTCTCAGGGCATTGAATTAAGCTCAAATACTCCTAATTATTATTATTCTGGTTTGGAGGATCTTAAATTAAAGCTAATATCTCAAGCCTCTCAAAACGCAAAATCCAGAGCCGATAATATTGCCAAAGAAGCAGGTTCTTCTTTAGGCGAATTAGTCAAAGCAGATTTAGGGATTTTTCAGATTACGGGACAAAATGACAATGAAGAATATTCTTATGGTGGCGCCTACAATACGACTTCCAGAAGTAAAACAGCCAATATAACGGTAAAAGTTTCTTACCGAAGTAATTAAAACAGGCTAATAATTTAACTAGCTTGGGGCAATATCTGTTATAGCGGATATTGCCCCAATTTTTTTATAATCAAATCGAAATAGTCCCAAAAGAGCAGTTTATCATATTTTTTAGGTTATTTTGCGTTGCAGAGGCTTCTTCAGCTACTTGCCTTGCAACTGAATTTTGCCTCAACACAGTATAAGTACCTGCTTAAGCGTCCATCCTGGTCTCAGCTATATCCTGCTATAAAGATGATATACGAATTATCAAGATACAGATAAACCATATCAGTGATTTATTCCCTAAAAAAACCATTTATTCGAACTACTATTTCTTGAATTCTTATATACCAACTAAGCTAATCAGCAATAGCTAAGTATGGATTAATTTACCTTGCTTTCGTTACTCAAATACCTTTCAGCATTCTCTTTTACCTTGTTAGGCCATGGCTGTGATTTTAATAAATTATCTAACAATTCCACATGCACTAAGGTACATTCGCCTTGAAGTACAATCCTATCTTCAAAAGCAAATTTAAATTGATATGTGAGCGAAGAATTTCCTAATCTGGTTACATATAATGATTTTTCGAATACATCACCTAACCTGGCAGGGGATACAAACGCTATTTTTAGATCTGCTGTTGGAATTCCTTCGGCTAGATGTAACTTTTTAAAAGGAAAGTTTAATTCTTCTTCAAACCAATCTTCTACAAGCTCATTAAGCATTTCTAAAAAACGAGGATAGAATACTATTCCGGCAGCATCACAATGCTGAAATTTTACTTTCTGAGGTTTTGAAAATGTAAGACCCATAACGATTTCACTAATTTTGTTTATTTTATTTTTTGGGAGACTAAATATCCAGATCCTCCACTAAGTCCTGGC
Organism: Sphingobacterium sp. HJSM2_6; assembly: GCF_049316305.1. NCBI lineage: Bacteria > Pseudomonadati > Bacteroidota > Sphingobacteriia > Sphingobacteriales > Sphingobacteriaceae > Sphingobacterium > Sphingobacterium sp. HJSM2_6. Next base: position 36,197 of record NZ_JBMOXB010000014.1, on the reverse strand, counting down.
CCTGGATGTGTAGATGCACCGATATGAAAAAGATTCTTAATAGGTGTCTCATGGTTTTTAACGGATGACATTGGTCTCCATAGTAGATACTGATCCAAATTACATTGCCCAGCGTATGGATCACCATGTACAAGATTTATGTTTGCTTCCGCTAAATCTTTTGGAGACATGACTTTTTTATATATTATGGCATCCATAATATTAGGAATAACAGCCGCTATGCGTTCAATTATTTTATGAGCATAAGATTCTTTTAGTTCTTCTGTCCAATCTCCCTGACAGAGATGATCCAATTCAGTTGAAGCATCAGCAATTGGGTAATTCGGACATTCTGGTAATTGAATCCATAGTACGGATTTTCCCGCCTTGGCTCTGGTTGGGTCAACTGCTGAGGGTTGAGCGATACATATAGTTCCCTTTGTAGGCAATGCCTGTCTTGAAGCTTCATTTACAGCTTGTGAAACAGCATCTATACCATCAGTAAGATGCACATATGTGACATCTTTTAAGGCTGGTTGAACCCATTGTGGCGCTTCTTTAAGAATTAAATGTATCTGCATATTTCCTTTACCATACTTATATTGTGCTGCTTGGCTTTTTACTTTTGTAGAAATACGATCATTATCTTTTAATAAATTCCCATACAATTGCGTAGGTGTAACATTTGCTACGATATGTTTTGCTAAATGAATTTCTTGATTTTCTAAAACGATCCCCTCAGCATATCCCTTAGAATCACTAAGAATCTTAGTGACATGAGCATTCGTATAGCAATTCCCTCCATTTTTCGCTATAATAGATTTGAAAGCATCAACTATTTTATAGCTCCCACCTTTTACAAGAGGTAATCCCACCATTTCAATGCTCATTGCAGTAATCTTAGCCATAGTAGCTGAAAGTGGGCTTTCAGGAGATAGACCAGCATGCAATACCCATGGAGCCAAATTGGCCAATAACTCTTTAGATGAAAAATGATTGGGTAAATCATCCTTTACACTTTTTAAAAAGGCTTGTGCATGTAATGAGGCATTTGCAATGCCATTTTTCCAAGTGTATTTCGCAAGAAAGCTTCCCATGTTAAAGGTCATTATCTCCGAACCTAAGATCTTGAATAGCAGTTCAGAATGTTGCATTACCCAATTCATCTGCTCGTCAAATCTATCTCCTTCACCAGGTTTTAATTGGTTGAAAGCTTCAATATTTGCTTTTCTATCCGTTCTTAATATGGTCCAACTTAAATCAGAAGTCAACACAGCTGTAGGAACTGCATTTGAAATAAATTGCACGCCTTCATTTGCTAAATCATCTTTCAAAATGGGGTAGGCTGCCGATGTTACAAATAGGGGATAGGCTGTAGAAAAAGTATCAATGACACAATCTTCAATAAATTCACTTTGTATACAACCTCCTAAGTGATTTGATCGTTCAAATACGGATACTTTCTTACCTTTCTTGGCTAATAATGCTGCACAAACTAAACTATTAATTCCACTTCCGATGATAATAACATCCTGACTCATATAGGTTCAATAATTTGGTTTTTATTTTAAATAAGTAGTCGACTGAGTCTCTAATGCTGCTTCTACAAGGGCAATTTGACTTTGTAATTGTTCAGATTCATGATGTTTTAATCCAAAATCTATTAAATTCGAGACCTGCACATCTATTTCGGAAACTAACTTATGTTTAATAGCAAATTCATTTATGAGTTTGAATTTTGAATGACCACGAGCATAAGTATCTCCATATCCCTTTTTCAATCTATAGGTTCTAGCTAATTGAACGGCTAGTTCATAATTCGTTGAAACGACCGCTAAGATTCTAGTTATCCACCCATCTATATTCTCCATTTCTTCTGCATGTCGCAAGGTTTTCTTTCTATAACCTTTCAACCCACCTAAGCTGTAAAGAACAAAAAACCAAAATACATTATGCGTATTCATCCTTCGGTCTTTATCCAAGTATTTTGTGAAAAAACGTTGTGCTGAAGCACTTTTTTCCAATTTCTTCCCAAGTTTAACAGGCATAAATCCATAGACTTCTTCAAATCTAGGATGAAAGTAATCGACAGTTTTTACGATTTCTCCTTTCTTAGCTCCAACTTGCTCATATACCGTATCCCATCGCTCGCCTCTAGTCTTTACATCTGCTACATGGACTAAATCATCATAAGCCATCGCTAATGCTAAATATCGAGCAACAGCTTGAGTAAGCTGATTGTGCTTATTGGGAAATACAACATCTACTTGCTGGATTGCTTTTACTTGATTTAAATACGCTTTGGCCCATGCGACATTCGCCCATTCGATAAGGTGCTTTATGCCTGCATATAAGACAGCATGTGTGTTTTCTGGAAAATTGGTTTTAATATCTATCAGTAGATCATTAAATTTTTTCGACTTTGTTTGTGCTGGCATCTTTTCAAATGATGCAGGCTTTAAATCTGGAATATAAGGTGATGCTTCCTTAGCAGATTGACTTAAGCCTACTATTCCAAATGCGGCTTTAAAAGCGGCCAAACTGGTCGGAACAGAAACTCCTCCTTCTTTAATTGTTTCCTCAAATTGGTCTACCCGAAAAGGTAAAGCATCGGATGCTGCCAAAGCCCCGAATAATGTTGCAGAAATAACGCTCTTATTATGATCTGCCAACTCTTTTAGATTAGCATAAACACTGGTTTTGGCATATTTACGTGCTAACTCAAAAATAGAGGTACCATCCAAGATACCATCTCCTGGTTTTTCCTTTTCTTGTATTGCTAGATTTCTATGAGTAGAAAATATTAAGGTTGTTTTTTTACTTACAAATCCTCTTTGTATTGCACGTCCTGCTTCAATAAGTTCAGTAGCCATGACAATATCCACATCCTCTGGAGCTGGCATTTGTGCTAATACTGGAGAAATTCTTTTACCGTCTTTAATTGGGATAGCATGCTCTGGAAATAGTTCAAGATAATAAACCGTTGATCCAGTTCGTTGGGCTACACCTGCAATAGTAGTCGATTGAGCCCAATAACCATTTCTTGAAGCCAATTGTACAATCCATTGAGTTAATACGCCACCGCCATCACCTCCAACAGCAATCAAAGCAACTTTTATAGGTTGAATTACGTTTACTCGTTCTTCCATCATATGGTCAATTGTTTTGAAGCTCTTCGTTTCTGTAAAAAGTTGATTATTCCATGTTGAAATTTGTGAATTAACTGCTCCATTACTCCAGCATTACGGATGACTTTTGCACTATAAAAGGCAGGGCATAGTGCTGCAGCTTCTGCGACTTCACCACAATTTCCACAAGCGACACAAGATTGTTCGATATGCGCCACAGGATCTTCCCGCAACGGATTATCAGAATATTTTAAACTTAATGAAGGACAACCCGATAAACGCATACATGCATGATCTCCAGTGCAAACTTTTTCATCTACCCCAAATTTTTCACTCTCAACGCGTTTTCCTTGCTCTACTCTTTTCTTAAATACTCTTTTCTTTCTACGTTCTTTATTGAGACTACATTCTGATTGCGCAATTATAACTTTTGGACCCTTCTCTTTTGTTGTTAATGCTTGAGTGAGCTCTTTGGTCATTTTCTCTACATCATAGGTCCAGTCTATTATTTTTACATATTTTACACCCACACCTTTTACTGCACTTTCGATAGGATTATTTGTTGATCTCAAGAAATTAAATGCTCTAGAGGATGGAATATCTTGTCCTCCTGTAGCAGCGGCATAATAATTATCGATAATAATAATGACACCATCGAATTTATTGTATACGGCATTTCCAATACCTGAGGTTAACCCATTATGCCAAAACCCACCATCTCCCATAATAGCAATTGGTCTTTTTTGTCCGGCTTGTGTAGGGCTGTTAAAAAGATTAAATGCTGCAGCTGATGAAGCCCCTAATCCATAACCCATGGTGGTCGATCCGATATTAAATGGCGGTAAAATAGAAAACAAATGACAACCTATATCGCCTGCAACATGATGCTGTCCTAGTCGTTCTTGGACGATTTTTAATGCCGCAAATATTGGCCTTTCTGGGCATCCTGTACAAAAACCTGCTGGTCTTACTGGAACTTGTTCTAACAGCTTAATATTATCCTCTTCAGTGATGTTTTTAGTGAATATCTCTTTTTGTTGATTACTTAGATCCTCACCTATATCTTCCATATATTTTATAAGCCCTTCTTTTACGATCCCAATAGTATAATCACCGACTTCTGGTAATACATTTTTACCATATAATTTTGTGTCTATATTATTTTTATGAAGTAAATAGCCAATATTTTGTTCAATGTAGTTCGGTTGAGCTTCCTCAATCATTAAAACCGACTTTTTATCCTTACAAAATGCTAAAACTTCATCAGGGATTACAGGATAAGCAACATTCATCACATAAATAGGAATTTTAACATTCCCTAAATTATCAGATAATCCTAAGGCTACTAAAGCTCTATTTAGGTTATTGAAAAGACCTCCTTGAACAATAATTCCAATATCATTTCTTTCAGCCGTAAGAAATTCATTGATGCTATGGTCTTTTATAAATTGGATAGCCTGAGGAAGTCTAGTCTCGATTTTCTCTTTTTCGTGTAAAAAAGTTGCAGGCGGTAATACGATTCTACTTAAATCTCGTTTTGGATCATTTAGACAATCTGAAATCTTAACTTTTGGTTTCTGATTGTCCTTGGCGATAAATTGTCCGTGCAAATGACAACTGCGTACTCTCAATTGTAAGATGACTGGACTATTACTTGCCTCCGATAGTTCAAAGCCTAACTCGACAGATTTTACGATACTTTCCAAATTGGGTCTGGGATCTAAAAGCCATATTTGCGATTTCATAGCGAAGGCATGTGTTCTTTCTTGCATTATGGAAGATCCTTCTCCATAGTCCTCACCAACAATAACTAATGTGCCTCCTGTGACTCCTCCTGATGCTAAATTGGATAATGCGTCTGAAGCTACATTTGTGCCAACTGTTGATTTCCAGGTCACTGCTCCTCGTACAGGATAATATACCGATGCGGACAACATTGCTGCTGCTGCTGCCTCTGATGCTGAATTTTCAAAATAAACTCCCAACTCTTCGAGTAATGGTTCAGCATCTGCAAATACATCCATCAAATGCGAAATAGGCGAGCCCTGATAGCCTCCCACATAGCCAACGCCACATTGTAGTAAAGCTTTAGTAACGGCTAGTATTCCTTCGCCGTGGAAGACTTCTCCTGCTCCTTTACGTAGGATTTCGACTTCTTTCTTAAATGATTTTTCAGCCATGATTTTCTCTTTACAATTTTGAATATTTGAAGCCTATAATTTAACCTGGCATAATGGCAAATACCCGTAAAGGGCTGCCTGAGCCATTTTCAATTTTTAGTGGGGCAGCAATTATTACAGCTCCTCTGGTCGGTAATTGATCTAAGTTTTTTAAACATTGTAAACCATATTTTCCTGCCCCATGCATCAAGGTATGACAGGGTAAGGGCATTTCCCAGGTAAATGATGTTCCGGCATCTGTATTTAAAGTTTCCACCGCAAAACCTAATACATCTTTACTGATTAAATATTCCACCGCTTCCTTACTGGGACCTGGGGTATGGTTTAAGCCATCTTCTCCAAGATTTAGAAATTCGGAACCTAAAGGTCTTTTATGCCAATCTGTGCGAAATAAAACCCATGCTTTTGCTTGCAAACTTCCATGCACTGCTTCCCATTTTTGTATAAATTCTGGAGTGAGTATAAAATCTGGGTTTTCTGCGACTTCTTTGGATGCATCTATGACTTGTCCTGCTGCAATAAAATGTTCTGTAGGAATGGTGTCTACTGTATTATTTTGTAAATCTTTTCCCGTAATCCAATGAATAGGTGCATCAAAATGCGTCCCAAAATGTTCGCCTAAGGAGATGTTATTCCAATACCATCCTGGACCTAATTCATTGTAATGGGAGATTTCAGTTTTTTTAAAGTTTCCAACTTGTCCAAATTCTGGAGGAAGTGGTAATCCAGGAAAGGATTCGTTTAAGGTATGAGTTAAATCTACAAAACGAACGGTTCCGAATGTTAGCATATCCTGTAAAGTTTGCATAAGTATATATTTAATGTTTTAACGAATTCCACGTTCAACTAAAATTGGCAATACATGATCCCGGAAATAGGGGAACTCTGCTTCGTAATTGAAGAAAGACAAGGTTGTCCCTTTGAATCCAGCCACATGTAATGCGGTTAGGCCATCAGCAACTTGCTGCGGTGTACCTATTAAAGGAAAACCACCATGGCCTAATGCCATGCCTTCTCGAATAGTATTTAATAAATCATGCGGAAAGCTATGAGCATGTGCAAATTGTAAATTGATTAGGTTGTCTGTTGCTTCCCAATCCGCATTGTCCAACATGCGCTGTCTTTCTGCTTGAGCCTCTTCCGCTGTAGGACGGCATATTACATGAGAGAATGTCAATACATTAACCGCTCGATTCTGTTCAATGCCCTTTTGTTTTAATTCCAATATTTCTGTCTTAGAACGATTTAGATCAATCGCTGGAGTAAACAAGAAATCTGCATTTTTGATCGCAAAATCACGCCCTTGTCCGGAACCTGCCGCATTAAAAATAGGGGGTAAGCTTTTAGGTTTTGGATTTCCATAGCTTCTTGTGGTATGAAAATATTGCCCATCAAAATTAAATGGAGTTTCCTCTTTCCATAATCGTTTTATGAAATCATACCATTCTTGGGCATATCCATACCTAGTTTCGTGATCTTTTGGTAAGGGAATTCCTAGTGCATCATACTCTGGTTTATTCCAACCTGCGACAATATTTAAACCTATTCGATCAGCACTAATCTGCGCAATGGTTGCTAATTGTTTTGCGACAACAACTGGATGATTTGCAACCGTATGTAGCGTTGCGAAGATGGTGATCTGTTTTGTTTTTGCCAATAGTGCTGTGGCCCATGTTATGGTTTCCATCACTTCACCGTGGAAATCTGTTTCACCGCCATAGCCCACCCATCTTGCAATGGGAAGCATGAAGTCTATGCCTGCATCATCTAACAATAAGGCAAGGTTTAAATTGTTTTCCCAATTGGCTACCCAACGCTCTGGTAGTTTAGAAACGGTCATGCCACCTCCACAATTGCTAGAAAATGTACCTAACAAGAATTTGTCTTTTTTTAGAAAATGATGTTTTAGATTCATTACAATTCGTTTTTTAGTTGGACTTATTACTTATGACTCTGTGGTTTTAAAGCAATCTTCATTTTTTCAAATTCATTCCTTGTCCATGCTTGGTTTTTATATAATTGTGCTATACCTACTTGATAAGGTCCGGGAACTTGGCCATTTAATTGTTCCTTTTCGTAAGCGGCGCTTTGTAAAACGAAACTGGGATTGACTAGCAGCGCTTTCCCTAAAGCAATCAAGTCTGCCCGATTTGCCAATAGCGTGGTGTTAATTTGATCTATGGTTGTGAATTGCCCCATAGCCATTACCGGAATTGAAGCATCATGCTTTATGGCATCTGCTAGCGGTACTTGCCACATCGGACCTTCTTTACTTTCTTGATCGACTACGGTACCGCCAGAGCTTACAGAAATCAGGTCCACGCCAGCTTCTTTGAATTTTTTTGCTATTTCAATAGCCTCTTCTATGGTATTTCCTCCTTCTTTCCAATCTTCCGCAGATATTTTTATGGAAATAGGCTTTCTAGAATCTACAACAGATCGTATTCCTTTAAATACCTGCAAAGGGAATTTCATTCTATTTACTAAACTGCCGCCAAAATCATCTTGTCTTTTATTGCTTAATGGTGAAAGAAAACTTGCAAGTAACATTCCATGACATGCACTTAGCTCAATCATATCAAACCCTGCTTTATCGGCTCTTGTTGCTGCTATGGAAAATTGTTCCACTAAGACCTCCATTTCCTTTTTACCTATGGCATGAGGAATATGGTAACCTGCAGCAAAGGGCATAACATCTGCTGAAATTAATGGCCAAGAATCTTCTTCTAATACGGCAAAACTTCCTTGCCATTTTCGCTCTAAGGACCCTTTTCTGCCTGAATGTCCAATTTGTATGCTTATTTTGCTTTCAGAATTCTCATGTACGAAATCAACGATCCTTTTCCAAGACTCAGCTTGTTCATCGGTATAGATTCCGGCACATTTAGGCGTTATTCTTCCTCGTTCTTCAATAGCACACATTTCCGTCATGATTAACCCAACTCCGGCAGTTGCTCTTGCGCCATAATGCATTAAATGCCAATCGTTAACTAATCCATTATCCGCAGAATACTGTCCCATTGCACTCATAACGATACGATTGTGAAGACGCATTTCCCTTAATTTAAATGGAGTAAAGGCTGGGGATTTTTCGGAAGGATTATTATTTCTTTGATTGAAAGCTTTTAATACTTTTTCCGTAAAGCTTTTATCTCTTAACGCTTGATTTTCATAGGTTACCTTTCTTGATCTTGACATGACATCGAAGGCAAAAGTCATAAAATCCTCTTGCTTGATATGTCTATCCATAGCTTCAAACCAAGCCATGGAAATATTTGCTGCATTTTGAATAGATTCTACTCGAGGTCTAAATGTTTCCTCATAATGGGAGAATATCTTTTTTACATCACCCTCATGTTGAATGACCGAAGAGGCAAGGGCAATAGCCTCTTCCATAGCTAATTTGGTTCCTGAACCTATAGAAAAATGAGCAGATGCTACAGCATCACCTAATAAAATAACATTGTCTTTATACCATTTTTTATTGGTAACCAAAGGGAAATTTCGCCAATGTGATTTATTAGTTAATAGGGGATGACCAGCTAATTCTTTCTCAAAAATATGCTCTAATTTCTTCTTCGTCCCTTGTTCATCATCTACAACAAAGCCTGCTTTTTGAAAGGCCTCTTCTGTGGTTTCTATTACCCATGTGCTTTTTCCTTCCTCATACTGATAAGAATGTGCTACAAAAGGACCATAGGCCGTGTTTTTAAAGAAATAGGTAAAGGCATCCAATGGTTTTGTAGAGCCCATCCATACAAATCGATTCTTTTTCGTTATTAGCGTAGTTTCAAAATCATCCTGCATCTTAGCTCGAATCAAACTATTGATTCCATCTGCAGCAATAATAAGATCACTATCATGAAGACTGGATAAATCTTCTATTCGGTGTTGGGAATGAATATTTACCTTTTCTTCTAAACATCGTTTAGCTAATAGTTCTAGTAAGGTTTTCCTAGAACAACCACAAAATCCATTCCCTGTAATTCGTACTGTTTCTTCATCCCTAGCGATATCCAGATTGTCCCAGTAAGCAAATTTACTACGGATAAGCTCATAAGATTGTGCATCTTTGGTTAAGAATTCACTCAACGTTTCATCCGAAAAAACTACCCCGAATCCAAAGGAATCCGTAATATTATTTTGTTCGTAAATGTTTATCTCCACTTGTGGCAATGCCTTTTTTACTAATATTGAAAAGTACATTCCCGCTGGCCCTCCACCTATGACGGATATCTTCATCTTATTTTGATATTGATTATGCTAGTTTTAAATAAGATCCTTTATAGTACATTAATGGATCTTGTTCATTACACTCGAAATGATTTACCTTACCTATAAATAATGTATGATCACCTTCCACATGCTGCGAAATGATCGCTGTTTCGAAATAGGCTACAGCATCTGGTATTACTTTAGCACCATGGAAATCTTTGAATTCGACAACCAGATCCTCTTGCGTAGAACCTGAAAAATGTCTACTCCATTTCTCTTGATGATGTGCTAAAATGCTGATAGCATATCGGTTACTTCCCTGAAGAAGTGCATGCATTTTTTTATTATTATCGATTGAAATCAATATTAAATTGGGATCTAATGATACCGACATAAAACCGTTTGCTGTCATTCCATGGACCACTCCTTGATGTTCGGTAGTAATCACTACGATTCCGGTTGCAAACTTTCCACAGGCATTTCTAAACTCTTTCATAAGCAGCATTTTTATTTAGTTCATTACTTGAGGCATATGGGATGCGATAACTACCTCAGTCTGTTCAGCATCAAACCACCATGGTGTAAATTTGGAAGGATCACTAAAATTATTTGCAATTAAATCTGCTAAGGATTGTGATAGCGAAGCTGCACCTAATAAATTTAAGATATGTGCAGGGGGAGGAGTCAACATGGAATTTGTCCAATTGGTGACTGTTTTCGCATAATCAAAATATTTTTCAAAGGTTGCATTCATCCATTCTTCGGTATATGCTTGATCTCCTCTAGCGATAATTTCGTCCAAATAAACTTTACTACATTTCGATGCATTATTAGAACCTTGACCTGTTATGGGGTCATTGACCACAACAACATCGGCAATTCCAAATACTTTTTTCCCATTTGGAAGGGTAGCTACTGGTTTACGTACAGTTGGCGGGAATTTTCCGGCGAGTATACCATTGTCATCAGTTAGCCTTACATTTCTACAACGATCATATTCCCATGGTAGAAATGTTTTTAATATCCATAAGCTTTTTTCTAAATGTTCTTCTGGCGTTTTTACCTCTCCCCAACAATCCATAGGACCACCCGGAATTCCTTCAAAAACCATAATTTCACAATCGCCATTTATAGTTTCTGATGGGAAAACAAAGTATTCTCCAACACCAGGAATTAGGTTAAAGGAAACTTTTGAAAAAGGGGTATTGGGTTCCATTCCCTTTATATAAGTCAATGCTAATGCGCGTTGTGGAGCATCAAAAGGACTTCTACTTGCGTCTCGTTCAAAAATGCGGACAATTTCGCCTTTACCCGCTGCAACAAGCACTAAATCAAATGCTGTAGACATTTTCTCCATGTCTGCTATACCCACATCTTCAAGAATAAATTGACCACCTAGTTTTACCAATTCATCAATCAGTCTAGGCATTTTTATTCTTTGATCCACCGCTTGTGCATGATGACTTAATCTTCCTGCCCAAGTAAATAATTTTTCTCCGGGTTTTTCTGGATTCGGTACAGTTACTCCCAAGCCTTCCACTGGTGGGCAAGTCTCATCCCAATAGTTTATACCTAAATCTCGTTCATTTTGGAGTGCCATATCAAACATACATTGGCTAGACATCACTTTACCCGTTTTTATTTGATCTGCAGTACGGTTACTAAATACGGTAACATCATAGCCTCCATTTTTTAAAAGCCCGATTGCAGTTTGTAATCCTGCTTGGCCAGCTCCTACGATTGCAATTCTTCTCATATTATTTTTTTTTGTTTATAATTTGGTCTCTTTATTTAGCAAGCTTGGGAAATAAGGGCTCATGTTGCTCTGGCCCGAGTGCACTATATCCACCATCTACCACAGTTTCACTACCCGTCATGTAGGAGGCTTCGTCAGAAGCAACAAATGCGACTACATTGGCAACTTCTGCTGGATCTGCTACGCGTTCCATTAAATTAAATGGGCTTGTTACTTTATTGGCATGATTGCGATCATTTTTAGTTAGCCCTTCAAATGGTAAAGACCATATATGACCTAATCGAATCATATTAACTCTGATTTTATCCGCAGCATATTCCAATGCTTGTGTTTTCGTTAAATGTAATAACGCAGCTTTGGATACTGGATAAGACCAACGTTGAATATGTGGAAATACGCCTGAAATAGAACCTATATTAATTATATTTCCGCCACTTTCTTTTAAATAAGGTCTTAGCATTTCCCCAAAAATGGCGGCAGATACTACATTTACATTTAAAGTATTTAGCCAGGTTTCTCTCGTAGTAGCTGCGCCATCATCCGCATATGCCGCAGCATTACTAACGAGAACATTTACCCTTCCATGTTTATTAATCGTAAAATCTAATAATTTCGCTAATTCTAAATCCTTAGTGATATCGGTTTTAATAAAATCAAATTGATCTTCATAAATCGCTTTTAAGTCTTTTTCAGATCCCAAGGATAAGGATCCAACTACAACATGTGCTCCCTGTTGTATAAACTTTTCTGCGATTGCTAAGCCTATTGTAGCTGCTCCTGTTATAAGACAAACTTTTTGTTCGAAGTTTCCCATAATAATCTTGTTTATATGAGGAAGAAATTTTGGATTTCCTCCTATGGTTGTTAAAACAAATATAATTATAATTTTATTAATGCAAAATTTAATTCATAAATATTGAATTTTATCACTGTTTAATGTTAAAAAATATAATTATATACTTTTGTATTTTGTATTATTGAATTTAATTATGTAGTTTTGAAATAACATTCAATATAAACTTAAGATACTTTAGACGATACTATGAAATTTCCAAAGTTCAAAGCGGCTGCCGTTCAAACTTCACCAGTATACTTTAATGTAGATGCTACGGTGGCTAAAGTTTGTTCCTTAATTAAAGAAGCAGCAGATCATGGTGCAAAGCTTATCGCATTTCCAGAAGTATTTATTTCCGCATATCCTTATTGGAATTGGATCATGAGCCCAGTGGAAGGAAGTAAATGGTTCAAAAAACTTTACTTAAATTCCATCACTACAGACGGTCCAGAAATCGATAAAATTGCCCAAACAGCTAAAGATTATGATATCAATGTTGTAATTGGGTTAAATGAACGTGTAAAAGAAAAAATAGGTACACTATATAATACCATAATTACCATAAACAATGAAGGTACTATACTAGGTAAGCATCGTAAGCTGGTGCCTACTTGGGCAGAAAAACTTACTTGGAGTGGGGGGGATGGATCTTCGTTAAAAGTTCATGAAACAAATATTGGCCCGCTGGGAGCATTAGCATGTGGTGAAAACACCAATACATTGGCGAGATTTGCTCTTCTTGCTCAGGGCGAACTTGTCCATATTGCCAATTATATTGCTTTACCAGTTGCGCCAACGGATTATAATATGGCTGAAGCAATTAAGATCCGTGCTGCAGCTCATTCATTTGAAGGAAAAGTCTATACCATTACTTCCTGCTCTACTATATCGGAAGAGATTATTCAGCTTTTTGAAGCGGAAATTCCTAATGCAAGAGAACTGCTCACTAGAAAAAACAGCTCTTATTCGGGCTTTATTGATCCTAATGGGCAACAAATTGGGGAATCCATTATTGATGAAGAGGGTATTGTATATGCAGAAATTGATTTGGAAAAATGCATTCAACCAAAACAGATGCATGATTTACTCGGACATTATAATCGCTTCGACATCTTCAACTTAAAGGTGAATACTTCCAGTCAAAATGCTATCAATTTTGCAGAGAATAAAGAACCTTATAAGCAACAGGAAGAAGAACAGGCCTTTAAACAATGGCTAGAAAACAATAATATAAACTCCTATAATTCATAAATTTTTAATTAAACAAGCTCATCATGGAAACAAACATTTATAAAGGAAAGGATGATGTTTATGGCAGAGCACGTGTACAAGACAATGAGGAATTATTAGCTTATTATAATAAGCTTGCAGAATTAGATACAGGTGCCTTGTGGACAGTAGCCAATGAAATTGAACCTTGGGAACCCATATCCAATTCGGTACCCATGTTATGGAAATACGATGAATTGAGAGACCTAGTTTTAGAGTCTGCTCGTTTAGTAACCCCTGGACAAGCTGGGCGAAGGGTCGTATACTTAATTAATAAAAAAAGAGCCAATGTAAAGGCTGCTTGCGGATGGCTATATGCTGGAATTCAAGTTACGCAACCTGGAGAATCCACACCTGCACATCGTCATAAAGCCGCTGCTCTACGTTTTATTATGGAAGGTGATAAGGGATATACCATTGTGAATGGCAATAAGATTTCTCTTGCTGTAAATGATTTTGTAATTACTCCAAATAGCACCTGGCATGAACATGGTGTAGATGCGGATGGAAAAACCTGCGTATGGATGGATGGTTTAGATATTCCTTTGGTTAATGCACTTGAAGCCAATGATTATGCGGTATATGATGAAGATGGACAAGAAGAATTAGTTCCAATGAACTATTCTCCTATGAGTTATTCCGGTAGCGGATTAATCCCCGTCGATAGAGAATGGAACAATCCTTATTCGCCATTATTTAAATATTCTTGGGAAAGCACTTATAACGCTCTTGTAAATGCAGGAAAGGTTTCTGATGGAACGCCATATGATGGGGTTATCATGCAATACTCTAATCCATTAACAGGTGGTCATGTGATGCAAACTATGGGGGCAGCAATGCAAATGTTGAAGCCTGGTCAGCATACCAAAGCTCATAAACATACGGGCTCCTTTATTTATCAGTGTGCAAAAGGAAAGGGATATACTATTATTGATGGTAAACGTTTCGATTGGAAAGAAAGAGATACTTTTTGTGTACCTGCTTGGGCATGGCATGAACATGTCAATCTTTCTGACACGGAAGAAGCCTTTTTATTCCATTTCAATGACCTCCCAACCATAAGTAAATTAGGCTTGTATCAAGAAAAGGCCTATACTGAAAATGATGGACATCAAACACTTATTTAATAAGCTTTTAAATTGTATTAATGAAATTAGTAACATACAGAGCAAATACAGCAGCCGAAGGAAGATTAGGCGTAGTGTATGAAGGTTTAATTGTAGATGTGGAATACCTGGGAGACAATTTAGGACTTTCCTTTCCGAATACGATGTTGGATTTAATTGACAACGGTTCTACATCCATTAAAGCGATTCAACAGGTGTTAAATCATGCTAAAATAACAGAAATTGCAGCATCTAGTATACCTTTGGAAAATGCGATATTGTTAGCTCCAATACCTAGACCTCGAAAGAATATTTTTGGTATTGGCTTAAACTACACAGAACATGTGGCAGAATCGGCAAGAACATTGGATACCTCTAAGGAATTACCTCAAAAATGTGTCATATTCAGTAAACCACCAACCTCAGTGATTGCCCATGGTGATTCTATTAAGCATAATGCAGCGGTTACTCAGCAGATGGATTGGGAAGGTGAATTAGCTGTCATCATTGGAAAAAAAGCAACGCAAGTTTCAAAAGCAGATGCCTTAGATTATGTATTTGGGTATACCATCATAAATGATATATCGGCGAGAGATTGTCGTAGATCTGGACAATGGATTGTGTCTAAGGGGCAGGATACTTATGCGCCAATGGGACCTGTAATCATTACAGCTGATGAATTGACAGATCCTCATAATCTGGATATTATCACTAAAGTAAATGGTGTGGAGAAACAAAATGGGAATACGAAATACATGCTTTTCAATATCAATGCCATTATTGAGGATATTTCTGAAGTCATCACTTTGGAACCTGGAGATATTATCGCGACTGGAACTCCTGCAGGGGTAGGGGCTGGACGTAGTCCTCAAGAATTTATGTTTCCGGGAGATGTCGTTGAAATAACCATTGAACCCATTGGAACATTAAGAAATCCAATTGTTAAAGCTTAAACAGAAGAAGGATGTCGAAATTAAACTATAAAATTGGACAAATTGTACCAAGCTCCAATGTGACCATGGAAACAGAGGTTCCTGCTTTATTCAAAGCGCGAGAAACGATTTATCCGGAGCGTTTTACTTTTCATTCTGCGAGAATGCGTATGAAGCATGTTACAAAGGATGAATTAGCGAAAATGGATGCTCAATCTGATGTGTGCGCCATTGAATTATCCGACGCTCAAGTAGATGTCATGGGGTATGCTTGTTTGGTAGCGATTATGTCAATGGGCAAGGGCTATCATTGCGTCTCCCAAAATAGATTGCATCAAAAAACGGTAGAAAATAACTACCCCACAGCCATTGTCACCAGTGCAGGAGCATTAGTAGAAGGATTAAAGGCTTTAGGTGTCAAAAAGATTGCATTGGTAGCGCCATATATGAAACCCTTAACTCAACTGGTAGTTGATTATATAGAAGATCAGGGTTTTGTAGTTAAAGATTGGGTGGCTCTGGAAGTTGCAGATAATCTTAAAGTAGCGGCGTTAGATCCAGAAAACTTAAAAACAATCTATAAACAACTCGATTTAACCGATGTTGAAGCACTTGTGCTTTCCGCTTGTGTACAAATGCCTTCTCTTGCTGCAGTAGATGATATAGAAAAAGAAATTAATATTCCTGTTACTACAGCGGCGATCTGCACCACTTATCGAATGCTGAAAGAGCTAGGATTGAAGACTCACGTTCCCTTGGGAGGGGCCTTGCTCTCTGGTAATTACTAATTTTTAGCAATTGGCGATTCAATTTGTTTCTTCTCTTCAGAAAAAACATTTAGATTCGCCTTTTGTTATTTCCTTAAACTTCCATGGAGAAAAAAAAGAACGGAATTCAATCTATTGATGTTGGATTCTCCATACTAACTGTTTTAGTACATTCTGCTACACCCTTGCCACTAAAGACAATATCAGCGCAAAGCGGATTGTCTCCTAGTAAGATTCACTCGTATTTAACGAGTTTTATTACGCTAGGTATGGTGGAACAGAATGTGAATACTGGATTTTATAGTCTAGGTCCTACCTGCTTGAAATTAGGATTAGGATATTTGGATCAAGTAAATATTCTAACGTCCTCACAACCCATTATGCTAGAATTGGCTCAAGAAATTGGCCAAACGGTATTCTTAGGTGTTTGGGGGAATAGGGGCCCAACGATAGTCAATAGGGTAGATGGTCCATATTCTCAAACAATCTTTGATTTAAGGATTGGTAGTGTATTGCCACTGTTGAGTTCTGCTTTGGGGAAAAATTTTGCAGCTCATCTTCCTTTATCTTTTATTGAACCTTTTATTGTGGAGGAAATTGAGAAACAAGGTACCTTGAATGGAAAGCCTATCGCGTTATCCGAGGTTTACGATATGTTAGATCAAATAAAACTAAAAGGAATAAGTACCTCTAGGGGACAATTATTATCGGATTATACTTCTTTATCTGTGCCAATTTTAGATTTTTCTAATATGATCTATGCTGGTATTACGATAATGGGTAAGATTGATCTCTTTGATGATCGAATAGACGCTAAACCTGCAAAACTATTGAAAGAAGCAGGAAGAAAACTTTCTGAATTAGGGGGCTGGACGGCAGAAAAATATAAAATTTCTAACTATTAATAGGTTCGTTTAAATTAATTCCATTTTTTTAAACGTTTTTTTTTGACTGATCTTTATACCAGTAAAGTAATTTACGCTGATTAATTTCTAACAATCATTGAAATTAGTGAGATAGAATTTCTTGTGCTTATGTTAATTCATGGATGAAGTTGATATGCTTTATTTCCGCATTTTAAAGGATATTTGCGCATTGAGTTATACCACAATTCTTGAAAATTCTTTTACCAACGATCTTTAGTTTAATACACTCCGCTTTCTCTAGATAAATTAACAATTCAATCGTTAGGAATTTTAGGTTGAAAATCTGCCTTGTAAGCTGCTAGTAAAATCTGCAAGGAATAAGTAAGGATAGCTTAATTAAATTATGTAATGAGGTTACGTGTAGGGTCTATAATTGCAAAAGACCTGTTGGAAATTAGTATTCTCGATGTGCAGGGAGATGAAAAACAGATTGCTGTACAACCTATAGCCAAATAAGGATTGGAAGTGATGCAATGACTCTTTGAATAGAGTTAATAACTATCCAGCATCTTTTATTTTTTTTATTGATTTTGATTAAGATAGTTATAATCTATAAGTTGAAATTATGACCTGCATAGTTAATACATAATTTTAATTCCTGCATAATAATTTCGAGTAGGAGACGGATTGAAATAGCGATTTCCTAAAGCATTGATATCATTTCCTAGGCTGTATTTTTCGTTCAAAAGATTATCTCCTCCTAAGAATACTTGCAATTTCAACTGTTCATTTAAACCTACTATCCAAGAAACTTTAGCCTGTAATAAATGGTATTTGTTGGAATAAACTGAATTCGCATCATTTAAAGGGATTCTAGAAGTAAAATTATGCATCATTGTCAAATTGAACTGTTTATTCAATTGAAGATTTAAATTATTCACCCAAATCCATTGTGGTACAGAGGTAACCCGATTGCCACTATAATTTTGATCCGTTAACTGATAGGATTTAAACGTGTAATCTTGATAAGTGAGGTGACTGCTAAACACCATGTTTTTAAAGAAATTCGCCTGCTCACGATCGAGTAAATGCGTAAATAAACTTGCTTCAATCCCTTGTTGATCTATTTCTCCCGCATTGACAAAATATTCGTTGCCTTGCTCATTCACTTGGCGAATTATTCCATCCTTCATCTGGTAAGAATAAGCACTGATATCGGCAATAATCGTCCGATTGACAGATTCAAAGCGCAAGCCAAGCTCATAATTGGTCCCTTCTTCCGGTTGAAGGTTCTCATTAATCTGATTATCTGATGAACGAACCTCCGCAATGGTAGGGGTGGAATAGCCCTTGGATATGCTTCCTCGGATAGCAAATAACGGGTTGAATAGGTAGGATAGACCCAGTCGAGGCATCCAGTTGGGGTCTAATTTCTTTTGTCCACTTACGGCAGCTTGATTAGGAATATTTCGATTAAACTCCATGTCATAATAACTCAGTCCAATAGAACCCTCAGCTAAAAATCGATTGGCTATCTGCGTTTTGATTCGATAGAAATAAAAGTGCTGAAAATTTTCCAATTGATCATCGTCTGTTAAAGTGCCTTTTATACCCAAGTTGTTTTCATGGTTAAGGATATGGTAATGACCTTGCTGGGCCTCCGTACCTAACTGCATTTCATAAGTCCAATTAGGATTATCTTCTTGTTGATAGGATAAATAGGTGCGATAGCCTATGTTTTTTTCATCACGAACTTCATAATTGGTAATGAATGGATTTTTAAAATCGGTAGTAGAACCAAATAGGGCAATTACATGCTTCCAATGATCTTTGAAGTTAATTTCATGGGTTATTCCACCCAATAATGTTTTATTATAGATGGCTGCTTGTTGTTGGATCGCTCCAGGAAGAGTAGCTGTAGCCGGTCTTGCTTGGCGAGGATTTTCTTCCATTTGCTGAGCATTTAATCCTCCAGGGGTTTCATAACCTAAATCACTATAGATTGCAAACAGTTTGAACTGTTTGTTGTTAGCGTAATTCCATTGATGGCTAGTCTGAAAATATTTTTTCTGCATTCCCGTTTGTTCACGATAACCATCGGAACGCAAATAGGCTTGATCAAATGCGAATTGATAGCGATCATTAACTTCCTGGCTGAAACTCAACTGTTGTTGAAATAAACCAAAAGACCCTCCACCTACATGAAAACTTTTCCTTGAATGGCGTTCGCCTAATCCATTCGGAGTTAGTTGAAGGACACCCCCAGAATTTGGCCCAAATAAAGACCCATCAGGACCTTTCATCACCAATACTTGTTCGATCCCTATGGGATCCAGTAAGTTGAGGTAGGTGTTCCCACTGGCATCTGTCAATGGAATTTCATCCATATAAATTTTGCTGTTACGTACACCAAAAGGAGATCGCAACATGCTTCCTCGTAAAGCCAAGCGATAACTGCCTGGAGAGCGTTCTTCAATACGCAATCCAGCACTGGAGTTTAAGGCACTTACAAGGCTAGAAGGGTTTTGCGAACTAATGCTTTGTTGGCTAATTACTTGGGTTGAATGGCTCAATTGAAGCATCATCTGTTTATGAAAATAGGCTTTGACCTCTACAGGGGCAATTTCATTGATACTACTATCGGGCGCTTGCCCTTGTCCATAACTGCTCGTTGAGAAACAAAGAGTAGCGATTGAAAAAAGGAGAATAGGTTTTGATTTTTTAAACATGTTATCTGCTAAAGCACTAAATATAATTAAAAGGCTTCATTTAACCCTAGGAATAGCCCACGTTGACCAAATTTTCCAAAAGCATAATCAATACAGAGGTTGGTACGCGTTGCTTTATTGAATAATATGCGTAAGCCTGTACCTGCTGCGGGTTGCCATACTTTAAATAATTTGGTTCCCATTTGATCGTTTGCAGTTTGTAAATTCCCAAATACCACAGCACTTAAAAATTGATTTCTTAATATGGGAAAACGGTATTCTAACTCGGTATAAAAAAATGATTTTCCTTTAAAGTAGCCCATAGTATATCCACGTCCACTACGTGCATAAGGATCACGGCCAGTTCCTGGTAAATCCACATAGGGCAGCGCACCTCCTAAGTTGTAGGAAGCAAAATTCCAAAATCCAATAACATGATTGGGTCTTAAAGTGGAAAGTTGCCAATATTTTCGAATATCGGTTTGTAATTGATAAGCATTATGGGCACTGCCCAACCAAGCCTGATTCATCCGCAATACAACATCGACATAATACCCTTTATAGGCGCTGTTAGGATTATCTCGAGTCATATATTGCATATTCAGCATTAAGCCATTGTTATTTACCCGGCTAGGATTAAAATTATTCCAACGGCTGTAAATTTCTACAGGCGACATTCCTTCCTCGCTGCCTACCGTTTCTAATTTACGCTTCATTTCAAAAAACACACCCACCCCAACAAAGGCTCCTGGCAATAATTGTTTATAAACCCGCTCGCTAAAGGAATAGGTAACGAACTTATTTACAAACCTGTTGCGTTCCGGATTGTTGAGAATTTCTTCCTCCTGGCTAGGATTTTCCAAAACTGAACCTATTCCCAAGCCATAATCTAAACCTACTGCTTTCGCAATCATAGCGGATCCTTTAACATTCCACTTATTCCCTGGAGTATAAACATCGTGCATCACATAGCCTACCAAAATCCCTCGTGTAGTAGCACTTAATGCTGCCGCAGCGATTGACATCGCTGTTTTGGGCTGGTTACCTAATACCATACCACCTACCGCTTTAATTCCGATTTGTCCACCAATGGATGGATTATAATTTAAATTGGGTAAATAAGTGATTGCTGATCGCTTATTGGAAGGTTTGACATCCAGTTCGTTCTTCTTTTTAAAAGGATTAATATCTTTAAATAAATCGACGATATCGTATAGGGGCGCGGTTGGGTAGATACTATCTACTTGCGCTTTCGTACTAATAGAATCTTGAACTTGCACCTGAGCACTTAATTTGACGCTAAGAATTATGCTCAGCAGGAGAATACAATACGGTAAAAGACGTAATGACATAGTTATATACATGTAAGATGCTAAAATAGCTTCAGGTTAACGCTGCAAAGTACTGCAAAATATTTGTTTTTCTAGCACGCTAATTTTGCTTTCATATACTGCAGCTGATGAAACTATTTATCCTCTTTATTAACAGGGATTATGGGATTATTGTTCTGTTTAAAATGTTTTAAATGACCTAATAAGCCGGTTAATCCTCCAGTGTGTATGAGTAAAATCTTGGACCCTGCTGGATAATATCCTTTTTGAATCAAATCAAAGACCCCATAAAATAGTTTTCCAGTATAGGTTGGTTCAATCATAATTCCGGTTTCTTGTGTGAAATTTTGGATAAATTGGATTAAAGGTTCATGGACTTTTGCATAACCCTTGCCATGATAATCCGCATGAATTTCAAATTGAGAGGACGATAATCCCCAATGTTCAAATTCCGATTGCAAAGTATCACCAAGTTTCAAAACTGGAAATGATTGTAATATACAAGGTAGCATTTGTTGTTCGATACCCAACTTTATACCAGCAGTGGTGGTGCCTGTACCGGCAGCAACGGCAATGTAATCATAGCGTTGTTCCAACTCTGTAATTAGTTCTGCACAACCAGCTAAGCCCAAAGCAGACTTGCCTCCTTCGTCTATAAAATAGGCATTCTCTGATGAGTAATAAGCATTAAACAATTGAACTTTGTCTTTATAGGCGGTTCTGTTTACGAAAGTAAGACTCATGCCAAACAATTGACACATCCCTAATACTGGATTATCAACCGATTCCCCGCGAACAAATGCATGGGCTTGAAAACCAAATTGTGCAGCTGCAGCGGCTGTCGCTAGGAGATGGTTGGACCAAGCACCTCCAAAAGTAACTAATTGCTTAAATCCTTTGGATTGCGCATCTGCTAACGTATATTTTAGTTTACGCCATTTATTACCGGAAATAAATGGATGTATTTTATCATCCCTTTTGATAAACAATTCGACACCTTGATTACGTAAAGCGGAATGTGTTATTCTTTCTTCTGGACTATAGATTGGGAATTCATAAGGCATGTGTAAAGGTAAGATTATATTCCGCAGCAATCAAACCCTTCCTTGCTGTGGATTAAACTCGGGAAACTTTTTATTGCAGCTCGTATAAATACCTAAAAATGCTACTTTTGTAGCATGGTTGATCACTTAGAAATTGAGCAGGAGGAAAAAGAATTATTCGAGCACCTACGTATTGTCGCCGATAAAGGCCAAGCCTTATTGAGAATAGATAAATTCTTAATGAATCGGGTGGAAAATACGTCTAGAAATCGTATCCAAAATGCGATTGATGCTGGTTCTGTTAAAGTGAATGAAAAAGAAGTTAAAGCCAGTTATAAAGTCAAACCATTCGATCGTATTACGATCGTCTTACCAGATCCACCACGCGATACGGAAGTGTATCCTGAAAATATTCCATTGGATATCATTTATGAAGATGATGACTTATTAATAGTCAATAAGCAAGCAGGAATGGTGGTTCATCCAGGTTTTAATAATTATTCAGGTACCTTAGTCAATGCCTTGACATTTCATATTCAACAATTGCCTATATTACCAGGAAATACGGGTAGACCTGGCTTGGTGCACCGTATAGATAAAGATACCTCCGGATTATTGGTTATTGCAAAGAATGAATGGGCCATGACTTATTTGGCAAAGCAATTTTTTGATCACAGCATAAGTCGCAAATACCTCGCTTTGGTCTGGGGAGATTTATCCGATGCTGGAACGATTTCAGGCTATATAGGCCGCAACGCCAAAGACCGTCGGATCATGGACATCTATGACGATCCCGAGAAGGGAAAATGGTCGGTAACGCATTATACCGTATTGGAACGTTTTGGGTATGTTACTTTAATTGAGTGTCAATTGGAAACTGGTCGAACGCATCAAATTAGGGCGCATATGAAATCCATTGGCCACCCACTCTTTAATGATGAATCGTATGGAGGTCATAAAATTTTGAAAGGAACGCAATTTGCCAAATACAAACAATTTGTCGAAAATTGCTTTGCCTTGTTACCACGCCAAGCCCTTCACGCCACCTCTTTAGGGTTTAAACACCCGAAGACTAAAGAATTTTTACATTTTGAAGTACCAGTTCCTGAAGATTTTCGTTTAGGTTTAGAGAAATGGAAAGCCTATACGACGGAACAGACTTCTTAAATTAGCTACAACACATGATGCCTATACACTATATTAATTTTAACGGATCGGTCATTCCAGAAGATATGACCATACTTAATGCAGACAGTAGAGCCTTTCGATATGGTGATGGATTGTTTGAAACGATGCTTTGGAAAGACGGGGATATTCGTTTTCTAAACTTGCACATGGAAAGGTTGTTGGATGGAATGAATATGCTTCATTTTGAAGATATAGAGCATTTTAATGCCTATTTTATCCGTATGAAAGTGGAAGAGTTAGTTCGGAAAAATAATATGTTAGGTCAACAAGCTCGGGTCCGACTCATTGTGTTTAGAACTGGAGCTGGGCTTTATGGACCGGAAAGCAATACAGCGAGTTATATCCTGCAGGTAGATCGCAAACCTGAAAGCTTAAGGGATAAGAAAACAGGCCTTATCATCGATGTATATACGGAATATAAAAAAGCCTATTCTGAACTTTCAAAAATTAAATCCAATAATGCGTTAATCTATGTAATGGCGGGACTTTTCCGTAAAAAAAACGCCTTTGATGAAGTGCTTATTTTAAATCAATCTGGCAACTTATGTGAAGCCTTGGCATCCAATATTTTCATCTATTACGATAAAGTGTTGTATACCCCAGCATTGACGGAGGGTTGTATTGCTGGAGTTATGAGAAGAGTAATCATGGATATTGCTGAACAGGAAGAAATCCCAGTCGTAGAAGCAGAAATCAAACCAGAGATTTTAAAAGTCGCTGATGAAATCTTTTGTACAAATGCCGTAGAAGGCGTGCAATGGGTGATGGGATACAAACACAAGCGTTATTTTAATAAGATTTCTCGTATTTTTCAAGAAAAATTAGCCCAGTGGACCTATGAAACGGATAATACCATCGAATAAGGTCGGTGAATATAAAATTAGTAATTCGGATATTTAGACGAAAACAACTCTATGCTGAGCAAGTTGTATATCCTTCAGATCGAATCTATGATGTATTTCAGGTCAGGCAAATTGGTTGCAGACCTGAAATATTTTAAGATAACCTTCCCCTAACAAGACTTTTCAATCCATTTTTTACCCTCATTTTAGTTTATTTTCCTGACTTCTAATAAATTAACGTTTTGTATTTTATGGGAGTCTAATTTTCTAATCGTAGGCATATTCTTCGGAACTTGTTCGGATCTCCTTTGGATCAAGAACGAATTTTTGCGAAGAAGATCCAAACAATATTCGAATCTAATACGCTTTTTCGTACTAGAAATTGGATATTAAATAGATGAAATAAAAAAAATACGGACCTAAAAAATCGTTATGTCAATGATAAACTGCTTGAGCGGTTTATTTAATGTGATACTTCGAATAATATTGTCTATCGTGTTATTAATAAGTTTATTATGAATTTAAAGTATGTATAGTGTTTTTAGATTTTCCATGTACTTGGTTACCTCTAAATGCGGTGGAAATAAAAAGAGAGAAGGTACCTAGAAATGGTAACCTTCTCATTTATTACGATTGTTAGTGTGATTTCAATATTATGTGCGAATGCATCGTTTATAAAAGACTACTTCCGCATAAATCATGATGGACCATTGGTATCTACTTTTGGCTCCAATGCTGTGCATAAGTTTCACAATTCAATTCATTCAAGCAAATTCAAATTGCCAGGAGGAAAGAATAGCATAAACTAGCATTAAAATTAGCTTCATGAACTTTAAATATTTAATTATAATCTAATTTTATACAAATTAAATACCTTTTAACATCAAATTTATTGATCTATGTTAATAAAATAAGAATTGCACTTAATTGTTTTAATTTTAACATTTGAATTGTTGCCTTCCCTAGAAATTGTAGCGCATTTCGAAATTTTGCAGCTAATTCAAGAATTAATATTTACATTATATAACATATACTTTAATTGTTAAAATTTGGACAAAAATTTGCTAGTTAATACCAAATCGCAATAGAAATTTCATCAAAACATATTGATTATGATGTATATCCAAGGATTCCAAAAAATAAAACGAGTAGGTCAAATTTTAAAAATTTTATCGAAGCATGGATTTGATGAAATAATATCCAGATCAAATTTAGATCGGATATTACCCGATAGCTTTTTATATTGGAATAATCATACGCGCAAGATATTTGAGGAAGATTTTAATGTACGCATACGCTTAGCGATTGAGGAATTAGGGCCCACCTTCATTAAACTGGGTCAATTATTAAGTAATCGCCCAGATATTATTCCTAAAGATCTGCAAGAAGAATTGGTGAAGCTTCAAGATAATGTAAATACCGAAGAATTAGATTTGAAATTGCGCTTGGAGAAAGAGCTGGCTATTGATTTGGATGATCATTTTCTTTCCATAGAAACCGTTCCTTTAGCTTCGGCTTCCATTGCACAGGTGTATAAAGGTGAATTGAAAGATGGGAAGGACATTATTTTTAAGGTAAAAAGACAAAACATTGATGAAATTATCCGTGCAGATTTAGATTTTATAAAAGACTTGGTTCGTTTATTACGTAAAAAATACGAAGTCATTAATAAGATGAATTTGTATGAAATTGCCTTGTCATTTGAAAGTTCGCTCCTAAATGAACTGTCTTTTACCAATGAACTGAATAATATTGAACGATTTCGGCGTAATTTTTCAGGAAATAAGGATGTGTATATACCCAAAGTATATCGTAAATATTCTACGGACACGTTAATTTGCATGGAATATATAGATGGTGTGAAA
Source organism: Sphingobacterium sp. HJSM2_6 (assembly GCF_049316305.1). NCBI lineage: Bacteria > Pseudomonadati > Bacteroidota > Sphingobacteriia > Sphingobacteriales > Sphingobacteriaceae > Sphingobacterium > Sphingobacterium sp. HJSM2_6. The sequence goes on along the minus strand of NZ_JBMOXB010000014.1, from coordinate 10,187 downwards.
ATAAATGATATTGCTGGGCTCGAAAATTATGGATTGCATCGCAAATCGATCTTACAAAATGTATTGGATTTATTTTTAGAGCAAGTGCTCATGCATGGTTTTTTTCATGCGGATCCGCATCCTGGGAATGTTTTTGTGAATAAAAGAGGGCAGATTGTATTCATCGACTTTGGTGCCATGGGCTTTATGATTCCAGAAGATCGTAAAATCATCGAAGCCATGGTTATTGATTTTCTTGCTAATGACGCAAGGTCTTTAATAAAAAACATTAAAAAACTGGCTATTGTTCATCATATTCAAGATGAGCGAAGGTTAGAAAGGGATGCCTATGAAATTTTTGAAATGATTAAGCAGAATGCTTTAGAGGACATTGAAATTTCAGTTATGCTGCAAAAATTAAATATTGTTTTGCAAACCAATCACATTCTATTACCGGACTTTGTTTACATTTTGCTCAGAGGAGTATCGATATTAGAGGGTACTGGACGGCAATTGGATGCGGAGTTAAATATTCCTGAAAGCATTTCTCCATTTGCACAGAAGATAGCTGCTCAAAAATTATCATCCGATTACATCTTTGGACAGTTGAAGGAAAAAGCAAAGATGATTAAGGATGTGTTAGAAGAAGTGCCTGATGATCTGTTGACACTATTGGATAAAGTCAAAAATGATAAAATAACGTTAAACCATCGAATGCAAGACTTTGATAATTTGCAATTGATTCTGCATCGGATGGGCAATAAGTTTTTATTATCCATTTTAGCGATGACCTTTGGAGTAGGGGCAAGCATCTTAGCGCATGGACGCGTAGGTTATTTATTGTGGGGCATACCATTACTCTCCTGGTTTGGCTTTATCATGAGTTTTATTTTATGTTTTGCCCTATTGAATCATTTATATAAAAGTAAATGATTGGGTGTCACTAATTCAATACGGAGCCTGTTGTTGCATACCATATTGAAACACAGTTAATTGTTTTTCAATGTAGTATGCAATATTTATTTCTTATTAGTTGGTTTGAATATTGGTAAATGATTAAGATTATATTTTATTTACCTGTTACAAACTTTTATTACGACTTAAATATAAATTAAGGAGATCCAAATTCTTAGTTTAACACACTAACCACACTTTTGATGTATTTATTGATGATCGTTATTTTGGTGGATTACCCAATTGGGGTATAATTTATCAAGCGATTTTACAAAGAAAAACTCTTCAAAATTTGAACGATTTATCCTTAGATTTTAAGCAATTAATTGAATTAAATTCTCGCAATACTTTCAGGGAAAAATTATTTAAAATTTAGTAAACAAAAAACCGTTATATTCGTCTAAATGCATTTTTTTAGTTTAGAAAAATAAATTTCTATTCAATTTAAGTGTTTGAACACATAATTAATGTTTTTCTTTTCTGCGACAGCTTCAGCTTACTTATAAAGTTAAATATTAATCCAATTATTGCTTATAAATGGCTGTTTCCAGTTCATTTTTTTGATTTTTTGAAAATAGAAAGTATAGTTTTTGAACTACCCTTTGTATTATTAACTCGTTTAATTACAGTATATTAGCCTGTTATTTTTTGTCTCATTTTGTGTTTTGGACGAGTAAGTTTGAAATTGAGACAAATATGATTCGTTTTGAGTGTATATTTGTTTAAACAAGCACAATTATTAATTATTAACAGGCCAATTAAATTCATATAGCGTCCGCGCAATTACCCTTGAGTTTAATTTATGTCACATTATGGAACTTGCAGAACACCTAAAACGTTACGTTTTTGAATTGAAAATCTATTCTTTAGAATTCCCATTTTGGTTGAATTTTATGGAAGTTCTAATCATTTTAAGTGTATTTGTTTTTGTCCTAAATCTTCGGAATAAATTATGGTTTACATCAGTGTTTAAACCCTATAGTTCTACTATTGTAGGAGCTAATCATCGTTTAAAAAACGTCATGATGCGCATATTGGCCTCGATTATCTATTTTTCACGAGAAAACATAAGGCAATTTATCCAGCATTTATTGATCAGGATTACTCAATTGACGGAATCCGTACTGTTAACATGTTGTTTAATTAAAGATGTTAAAGGTCTTTATGATAAGGCCTGTGTTGTTGATAAGAATGATGCTGTATTCATTTTGGATTATTATCCGTGGAGCCTATATCTTGGGAATCAATTAAAATCCATTGAATCGAATAACAGGCATAAATCATTTTTTCAATCAGCTTTTTCGTACCTAATGATGAAGGGCATATTTCCTAAAAATCAACTGTTTCATTTTTAATATTGGAAACAATGATTGTTGGAAAGCCAGTAGTTTTGAGGTTAATAGTTCAAGCTACTTATTTAAGAAAACAAACAGATAAAATAAATCATTCTAAGGATGAAATATTAAAATAAAACCAAAATCACACCTATTATCACTAAAACCAACTTATTACTTATGGAAAACATGAATGCCATACTTGAGAAAAAATCTTACATGAGTTTAGAAACAGAGCTTAAGATTTTTAAAGCGCTGGAAGATTGGGAAAAATCCCATTATTTCTTAAACCCTGCATGCTCAATCATCACCGCAGCTCGAGAAATCGGTTGTAACACCAAATACTTATCGTATGTCGTAAATAAGCATATGAAGGTTGATTTTCCGAATTATGTAAATCAACTTCGTTTAGAATATTTAAATAATTATTTACGTACCGTTCCCGAAGGTAGAAATTTAAAACTTTCTTATTTGGCGAGTATCTGTGGTTTTTCCTCCTATGGTAAATTTGCAAAATTCGTAAAAGAAAAAACAAAGTACAGTCCCACACAATATATCGTATTTTTTGATTTATTATAGTTGTATAATTTATTGTAAATGAGGTTTAGGTTAACTTAGGTCTTTTCACATATTTCTTTTATAGCCTATTTTTAGGTAGATCCAATCGGAAAACCATATCTTGCTTATCGCTATAAAAAAATAAACCTATTTATGAATAGAAGAGGATTTCTAGGAGGATTGACACTGATATCTGGACTTGGCCTAAGTACAAGAAATAATGTATTATCTGCAAAGGATTTTGAATATAAAAAATCTTTAATAGTTAACTCAAGCTCTTTAGTATCGGACGTGCTTATTGTAGGCGCTGGTCTGGGGGGGGTAGCAGCTGCATTGGCAGCTTTGCGAAATGGAGAGTCTGTTATTTTAACAGAAGAAACCGATTGGATTGGTGGGCAATGTACGCAACAAGCGGTTCCTCCAGATGAACATCCTTGGATTGAGACGCATGGGGCTCCAGCATCCTATAGGACATTCAGGAACGAAATCCGCGATTATTACCGCAGATTTTATCCCTTATCGGAAGAAGCAAAAAGTAAGGAATTTTTAAACCCAGGTGACGGTGCCGTTTCCAGGTTATGTCATGAACCTCGAGTTGCTTTAGTTGTTTTGGAAGGAATGTTAGCGCCTTATATAGCGAATAATAAACTTCGTGTATTGTTGAATTATCAAGTCACTCATGCGAAAAAGGTTGGAGAGCAAGTGCAAGAGGTTTTTTTGAGACATACTTCGACCCAACATATGGTGGCTTTGAAAGCAAATTACTTTGTTGATGCTACAGAATTAGGGGATGTATTGCCTTTAACCAACACGGCATATGTAACAGGAACTGAGTCTAAGGAAGAAAGTGGTGAGCTACATGCACCAGCGATTGGAAACTCGAAAGATAACCAATCTTTTACGATGGTGTTTGCGGTGGACTATCATCCAGGAGAAAATCATACAATCCCTAAACCGAAATCATATGATTTTTGGAGAAATTACATTCCTCAAATTCAACCCCCATGGCCTGGTAAATTGTTAAGTTTGACGTATTCTTTACCACAAACATTGGTTCCAAAAACATTGGGCTTTCATCCAGAAGGTATTCCAACTGGAGAAGTGTTGAATTTATGGAATTATCGCAGGATTTTAAGTAAGCGAAATTTTGTACCTGGATTTCTTAATGGAGATACGACTATCATTAATTGGCCGCAAAATGATTATATGCTCGGTAATCTAATCGATGTACCTAAAAAGGAATTTCATAAACATATCGATGCGGCTAAACAACTAAGCCTCTCCTTGCTGTATTGGTTACAAACGGAAGTTGAACGACCAGATGGGGGTAGAGGATGGCCAGGTTTACGTTTAAATAAGGAGGCTGTTGGAACAGCAGATGGTCTTGCTAAATACCCTTACATTCGAGAATCCAGAAGAATTAAAGCCTTATTTACGATTAAAGAAGAGCATGTAGGAAAGGAACAGCGGAAGCTTACTGCAAAAGCAAACGAGGATGCGGATCATGCGGCGATTTTTGAAGATAGTGTGGGGATAGGCTATTACCATATCGATTTGCACCCAAGCATGCATAGAAATTATGTGGATTTCCCTTCTTTACCTTTTCAAATCCCTTTGGGCGCATTAATTCCTGAGAAAACAGAGAACCTCTTTCCTGCCAATAAAAATATTGGAACTACGCATATTACCAATGGATGCTATCGCTTGCATCCTGTAGAGTGGAGTATAGGTGAAGCGGTAGGTTTATTAATTCATTTTATCAAAAAAAATCAAATTACTGCAAAGCAGGTTCGAGAGGACCAAGAATTACTTAAATCTTTTCAAGCTTTCATTCAAAACCAAGGTGTGGAAATTGCTTGGAAGCAGCCTAATAAATAAGTAGAAGGACCTTATTTAGCTTGGCTTAATTTAAGTTTTACTAACCAATGTGAGGCATGATTTTGAAGGAGTTCCTTTTTAAGCGCTTCGTTTTTGTAATTGTTGTATAAATATAATTTTAAGGGTATGCAATCTGGAAATGCTTTTAATCCTTGTTCTATATTTTCTAACAGTTCAGGAGATTGTCCATTCATTTCTAAAGTTTCGGTTTTATAAATATAAACTAACGCCGGAGTTTGATTATAGATCTCGAGGAATTCTTGATCCATAAAATTGATCATGGCTAGCTGCATTTCTTGATCAAATTTAATTTTCCCTTCTTCACGTAACCGAATAGCATCTTGGTATTTCAACAGACTCACGAGTAAGTGAACGTTTTTAGTCCTTGGGCCTTTTATCAAGGATTGGATTCTATTAAGCAGTTCAGGATCCAAGGAAAATACGTCTTTCTGTAATGAATTGAAGTAAAGTTCATGGTATAGCTTTAACATGGTGCTATCTTCACCATCGATGTGGGATTTGTTTTTTAATTCCTGAAGAGATTTTATGATGTCCAATTTATCTTGTGCCTGAGTGCACATAAAAAGACAGGAAAACAAACTAATTAATAGCAATTTCATCATGGTTTTATTTGGCGAGTTGATGAATATCTTTTACATGAATAATGGTATTGGGGTAGGTGGTTTGTGCTAATTTAATCATCGCTTTTGCCACTTCGTCCATGGTATTAATCATATTTGGTGAAAGCATTTTTAGAATTGGTATCAACCAATTAAGATATTTATAATAAGATAATACATGCATTTGAGGATGTGATGTTTGGACCATACCTATACGAAATCCGAAAGTTTGTCTGAAGCCTAATTTCATTAAATCGTTTTCTGTTTTTCCTTTCACTCTTGCCCAGGCCAATTTACCTTTTTCAGAGCTATCAGTACCACCTCCGCTAACGTAAATAAAAGTCATCGGCTCTTTGGGTTGTAATGCCCTCGCGAAATGCAGGGTCGTGTCGTAGGTAATTTGTTTATATTGGGCAGCGTCTATTCCTAGAGAACTTATACCTGCGCAAAAAAAACAAGCATCGTATCCCTGCAATTGTGGGTCGTCTAAAGTTAAGGTTAGAAAATCTGCAACAAGGTATTCCTTTAATTTTGGATGTTGTTTTCCTGAAGGTTTACGACTAACTGATAATACTTCACTTACTGCAGGATGATCTAAACTGGATAATAATATTCCTTCTCCAATCATCCCTGTCGTTCCTGTAATGATGATTTTCATAGCCATTCAATTTAGGTTGATATTCTATCTGGCATTTAATGAAGAAAGGCATATTCATTTATTATAAAGTCCATGAATGCGCCCTTCTTCTACTTTAAATATAGGAATAATACTTTTATTTTTTTAGTAAATCTTTTTCAACAATTCCATCCCAAATCCTGCTGTTTTGGCTGGAATTAATTTACCATCTTTAATTTGGTATCCTGAAAGGTCTACATCGTCGGAGGTGCTTGTTACACCTTCGATGGTTACTGTATTGCCTAATCCTCCCGCTAAGTGGGCGGTATAGTTGGATTTTAGGATCGTTCCCCATGCATGTGGAGAGGCCAAAGTTCCCGTCTTCTTCAATTCGGGCATTAATTTTCTCCAGTTTGTAAATCCTAAACCTTCAATATCTGTTAAATGAACATCCAATAATTTATGCTCGATTAAACTGTTTAATAATTGTGGGTCAGGATCTGCTTCACCATCGGCTAATAGGGTTTTAGAACCTATTTCTTGAAGGTAGGACCTTAACCGTTGGTATTCGGGAATATTCTCGTGAAAAGGTTCTTCTATCCAAAATAAAGGTATGGAACCAATGCCTTTTAAATACTTAATGAATTCTTCCACGGCAAACCCATTATTTCCGTCTACTAAAACCTGGCAATCTGGAAATGCTTCAGCAACCTTTTTGGTGACATCGATATCACGTTGAAGTCCTTCTTTGTAAGACATCCAACGATTTCCTCTACCTATTTTCAATTTAAACTGTCGGTAGCCGACTTGGTAATCGTATCGGCATTCTTCGAGAATCTTGTCAATTCCGATAGGCTTATTGGCAGGTTCTAAATCATCAAAATAAATCATTCCGCTATAATAGTCGGTAATCTGTGGTTGTTCTGATCCTAATAAAGCATAAACGGGCTTTTTTAAAATGACTCCCGCTAGATCATGTAAGGCGATATCGAAAGGGATATGCCGATCTTGTAGGGTGCCTAATTGGGGTTGAAATATGTCAGATACTTTTTTTCCAATTAGCTCTTTGGCTAGTTGTTCAGCATCTCTTCGGTTGCCTCTAAGGGAAGACCAACCCATAGCCCCTTGTTTGCTGTGGATACAGCAAATCTCTACATTAGGTCCATAGCCATGCAAATCTAATCGTGCATTTTTTCCAACGAGACGTGGGTATTGTAACCTGACAAAACCGTAAGTGATCTTATCAATGGTATGATAAGCTAAATCAGCTTGATTGGATAAATGGGATGTATTAGCCATAAAATCTAAAGCAGTTGATTCTTTGCTAAGCAGAAGGGAGGATGCTAATCCTACGTTCATGGATTTAAGAAAATGACGCCTTTTCATAGGTATATGAGGAATTTAAAGAAATAAATAGGTTATTTCTGGTCAAAAAAATTAAGTTTATTCTTGTCTTGCAAAGGTGTTTCGTGATTGATTTAAGGAATTATCCATAAAGTAAAATCAACTAAACAGGAAGTAAGTTAATTAATTAGATTTAATAATAAAAGGATTTTGGTAGAGAAAAAACATTTTAGCAAATGAAATAGTGCTATATTTTAATTCTTATGAATTGTTTATGGAGCTATTTAAAAAGTTGCTTCGAATAAATCTAAGAAAGCTGGAACGGATAAATTAAGAATATCAACGACCATATGTGCGACAATGACCCATTGTAAGCTTTTTGTTTTCATAAAAGTAATGGTCCAAATGGCGCTCATAATAAAAGTGGAAATAAATACCTCAGGCCCTCTAAATAGTTCTGAATGCAAGCCAAAAACAGCATGGTTGATAGAAAATAGGATAGAACTATACATGGCCGATTGCAGGGTGCTCCATTTCTTTGTCGCCTCCAGTAAAATGCCTCTCCAAAAGAATTCTTCTAACCAAGGGTTGATCAGCGCTAATATAATCCATGGTATAAATATGGTCCAATGATTTAATAAATGATTGAATTTTAAGAAAATAGGTAAGGGAATGAAGGCTATAAGTATGCTTAGTATTTGCCACGCAAATTGTCTTTTGGAGGGTTTTAACCAATTTAAAAGCTGGATTTTGCTACTGAACAAGGATATAAAGAGTACATATACTAACCATTCGAATAGAATAATGGGAATAAATACCCATTTTCCAAACAATCTACCAAAAAACACGGCTACAAATACATTAATAAGTATAACTATTAAAGGGGTATAGAGGATAAATTTCCTGTCTAGGAACTTCATAGGGCTTTGTTCTTTATTGAGTGAATGGTTTAAATATCGTTTTTTTCGACAATGATGTTAAAGAAAATTAATTTCTTAATATAATAATTTAATTTATTTAACATCTCTAATCTTGCTGCGGCGCATGGAAATGATAAATAGCAAGTTTGGATAGGGAAGTGGAAGTAAGTTTAAAAAGAATTGAGGAGTAAAGTATTGATGAATCTCAATATTTATGTTGTTGATTTATATTTTAGGCAATTAACGCTTTCATCGGGAATGAACAGCACTCAATCTTGATGAACTCTTAACATAAATAAAACCTGTATTAGAAGCAGGATTTTTATTGTATTTCTATAAATTTAGGATGATAGACTTGTTGAATGACAGAACTGGGACTTAAATATAGATCATGATTTTGGATTTCAATTAAATTTTCTTTAGGCTCATTCAATGCGTAAATAAAACCCCTTTGCTCCGCAGTTACCATATGGACATGATCGTAATCTTGATCGTATTCGTCTACATATATCATTACTGGTTGTTCGGAAATAATATCTTTAGTCAAAAAGAGTTTTTCATCTAAACTCATCCAACCTATAGGTTTGAATTTTGCATCGATATGCTGAGGATAGGTAAGAAAGTTGATGAAGTAGCAAAAAATAGGAAACTCTACATCAAATGGAAATGTTATGGTAAAAGACTCTTCATTTATGGTATTGATTCGTACAATGGCTTGGAAATTGTGTTGATTATATATATCGCAAAATTCTTGTATGGTATGTTGGATCTCTTTTTCTGGAAGACCTTCAATGTATACCACCTTATCATTCTTAACGGGTACTTTGGGTAGAAAGCTTACAGGAGGTCTTCGATTTTCGGAAGACATCATAGCAATCTTGTCCTTAAATTTAAGGATAAGTATAAACACAACTAGAATGATCAATACAAGTACAGCCAGTACTATTAAGTAAAAATCCATGGTTCAGTTTGGAGTCTTATAGTTTTTCAAAAAGTAATAGCAGCAACTTAATAAAAATTCATGTTTACACAAAGACTTTTGTTAATTATTCTTAAATAATGTGTTATTTCTTTTAAAAATTATATAAAAATGGCTAATTTATATTTATTTCTAGGAATTAAATGCCTTTTTACCCTTAGAATTAATTTAAATAAAAACAGTGTGTATGGCGTATACTTATCGATTTTAGCCATCTTTTTAAGGGAAATTGGACGAACTGTTGTTCTTTTTAGTCGTCGTATTTTTATAGTTGATTGAAAGGTTTATGGTCTTGATGCTAGCTGCATGTAGCTGTGCGTAAAGTGACTTTTGTTGTTTATTTTGTAGTGCTGGCCTGATCTGTTTGGAAGAACTATCAGAAGGTCTAATAACAACAAAACCCTCTCATTTGCATGAAAGGGTTTTTGATTTGTTTTGCGGAGAGTGAGGGATTCGAACTTGATTTTTAATCACCTATTATTGAGTCATTTAAGTTGTCGTATGCGAGAAAACTATAGAAATTTCTGAGAGATAATCCTGATCCAAATCTTTCGGATATGTGTTATACTCTTCAAGTTGGCAGGAAACATTTTGAATACCGGAAGAGTCTTGTCTTTACGGATCTGAACAGTATTTTAGGGCTGTACGTATTCAAAATAAAGTGGACAATCACTTAGAGAGAGTTTTGTTTTATAAATCTATTAATTTTTGATTAAGATATTGAGTTTTTCTTTCATTTAAAGTTCTTGTTTTTATTTCCTTTCGTCTTTTCAAGATCAAGTCACCTCGTCCATAATAGACATCAGCCGGAGTTAGATTGTTTAAAGATTCGTGGTAACGCTCGTTGTTGTATTTTTTCACGAACTTTTCTAAAGCTGCTTCTAATTCTTCGGGACAATAATATTTATCCAGTTTAACGACATTTTTTATCGTTCGATGATAGCGTTCAATCTTACCTTGCGTTTGCGGATGTCCTGGTTTACCATGAACTTGTTTCATATTTAA